>NZ_JBNFXM010000029.1:0-40136 GCF_049943995.1 Lysinibacillus sp. VIII_CA | reverse complement strand
TGCGGTGAAAGCTGCACGTTGGGTGTGGAGCAGGGGAAAAGATGGAGATAACTTCAAAGTTTTACCTATTGCTATAACAAATATAGAGGAATTGGATGGGACACTAGATGTTTAATTTAAAGCTAGAATTATTGGTCTATTTCGGAATCAATTGTTACCAATGCAAAAAGGAAAAGTCTGTACATACATTAACCCCAGAGGAATTAATCTATATGGGTTTTAATGCTTACAACGTAAAAAAGTTGGAGATCCAGGTTTGTGAAAAATGCTATGAGGAAGTAAAACAAACTGTGAGCAAAACAGAACAGGGTGCTGCTCAGTGGCAAGGAAAAATAGAACGAGAACGAAGATGGAAGAACGCTTCAGAAATACAACCACTTATTGGGTCAAAAGGATTCTCCGAAATGTTAGGCTGGAGTAAACAAGCATTCAGTGCGAAATATATAATGCAGCAACGAGAGGGCAGAAAGTTTCGAAATCCGCTCCCCGAGCCAGTGCAAATACTTGCAGCCACACCTGTGTGGACTTTAGAGCAAGCAGAAGAATATAAGAAGCAGCTTGCTACTTCAGAAGCTGATTAATCGTCTCAGTATAATTAAACAAATGGACAAGTAAATTGAAAATGAAATAAATTTGGAGGGTAGTTATATGAATTTTTTCGAGTATATAAAAAATCATTCTTATGGTGAAATAAAAGAATTAAAGAAGGAAATCGTTTCTCTGTTGGTTTTGGATAGACAGAAAATCAACAAAAATGAAAGTTCCCTATTTATTAATTCTAGAAATAGCATCGTTGTTGCACATATAGATGAAGTACTAGAACGATTAGAACAACAAGAGGATATAGATAGCTTAATTGCAGGGGTTTTACAGTTAATTAAAGTAAACGCGATTATGGTAAGTCATTTGCAATCGGCTTCATTTTATGAAGAGTGGATTTCTAAAGGATATATTGCTCAAATTGAAAGAAGCATTAAATTGCCGCAAACATAGGCTCATTAAAAAACTGAGTTTGAGCACGAACCTAAAGTATTGTTTTGAATTAAAGCAGTCGGTTTCTTAAAGGAGCATTTTCTAGGTTACCGAAAGCGAAACACGTGCTGACTTGGCCAAAGCTCTGCAAATCACCTTAGAACTTGCTGGATTATTTTATATGCCTTAAAAAGAAAATAACTAAATGTGCTTTATCTACTGAACAATTTGAAGAAAATACTCATGAATAGAAAAGAAATCGCAAGTAACCAAGAATATGTGGAAAACTACAAAGGAATTTTGTACAATATATAAAACGGCATATATTTTGAACGATTGAAAAGTTGGAAGCACCACTTTCGTAAATACGAAGGTGGTGTTTTGTCGTTTTTGGCAAATCTGAGAATAGGGAGAGGGAAATAATGACTACAAAACGCAGCATAAACCGTTACATTGGTAAAGAGCCACAGGAGTTTAAGATTGTTGGCTATAGTGTACGAGAAGAATCAGCAGGAAATATAAAAGTTAAAAGTGTGGTTGCACAGGATGAACAATCATTAAATATTACCCATTTAATAGAATGGAGACCTACGTTAGTAAATTAGCCTACTACTTTTTTTAGAAAATAAAAATTGTTACACTGGGTGAAAAATGGGTTTGTGGTATTTTTAATTAAACTTTCATTCATAGCTATATTTGTAGCGTATGTGTTTATGATCATGCTCATTAGTTGAATAACAAGCAATTTAAATTAAACTAGTTGAATAGTTTCTATTAGAACATTATATAACTATATATCTATTTTTTTCTGATGATGAATTTAGGGGAAAATAGTTGATGTTATAATCTGAATCTATCTTCTATTATTGTACTAATAGATACTAAATATAATAATTAATAACTAAATAAGTATTTTCCCTTTTAAATTATAGAGGAGGGACCTATAAGCAAATTAGCTTTTAGGTCCCTTTTTAGTTACTTTTTTTGTTTTTGGAATAGTAGGGAATCCTGAACGTTCGGATGCTCTTTTTACGCCCTCTAGAATCTTCTTTTTCTTATCTTCTGCAGTCATTTTATCGCCCCCTTTAATTTTTAGTTTCACCCAATAAAAAAATTTTCATACATTCTAGGAAGAAATCACATTACATAAAATAAATCATGTACTGAGGACAAAAATACTTTGTCCCCAATCAAAATCGCCATTGGGGGGTGCGGGGGAGTGCAAAAAGAGAGAAGAAGCGAACGTATGTATCAAAAAAAACGACCAGTGAAGCCTATACTCCAATCAAATTTAAAACATGTTATCTACAGTTTGCATTACATTACAGGGGTTCCTGTGCAGGACGTTTGCCCGGAACTTTGCATGTTAGTGCTGCGAGATCGAGAATCAATAGAAAGCTTGTCCAAGTATTTTAAAAGGGATTTTTTGTATGGCACCACACTATTTAGAGGTCACTTAGATAATGAAGATATAGAGAAAAAAATAAGAGGAAATAAGGAAAGAGTATCAACGAAATTTACCGTAAATGAGTATAAGCCAGTGGCCCTGTTAGCATTTTCACTAGATGCTAGTATATCTCGAACCGTAGCTGTCCTATTAGAAATTAGTATGAGCCATGTGCGTTTTGTGAATCGATATATAAAAAAATATTTGCAAAATGAATTGGAAGAATGGCAAATGAGAGAGTTTAAAGAGATATTGCGGTATGTAAATAAGCATGGGGAATCCCATTTTTCTTGGGCTTCATTGCTACAACACGTTGTAGATGAACTAGGAACTCCATCCACGGATTATAGGCTGAAGGAGATCTTCCGTGATTTTATCGATTTAAATTGGAGAGATTAAATATACTGAAGCGGCATTTAAAGTGAAAATTAATTGTAAGAGTTAAAATTAATAATTGAAGTCGAAGTCACTAGACCCCTGATGAGAAATGGGTAGTATAACACTGTAGCTTACTCCAGAATAGACAAGTAGGAGCTGGAGGAAATAGAAATAGAAATAGAAATAGAAATAGAAATTCATTTAGCATGCCTGCAGGTTTTTGAATAAATAGAAAGAGCAGATGGCTTTACATCTGCTCTTTCTATTTTTTAATCATGTTTTTATCTGACCTAATGCTTATTAATCATTGAGTTTTTTGTTCTCAAATTCACGTTGGAGCGCATCACGATCGTCTTTAGATAGATTTTTAGATATTGTTTGAAAAGAGGGGAGTTTTTCCTTTTGCTCTTTTCTAAACTTCTCCCATTTCCTTGGTGAAAAGGAATGTGGCGCATACTTTTTCACTACCTGAATTATATCGTCCTTTGTATAAACAGTTGGGCGATTTGAAGGATGTACGGGTAATCCCATAACCTGTTTCATGCTATTCCAGGAACCAAAGTATTCAATTAGTGCATGAAAATTAGGCAATTTTAAATCAGGATATTCATTTACATATGCATCCCACAAAAGTGCAGTACTTAAATGCTGTTTATATGGCTCTAAAAGGGCTTTAACTTCATTTTCAGGTAGACTTTCTAAATGCCTAATAGTGACGGGCTTTATGTATCCAAAATGGGCTTTTGCCTCACTCCATGACCCGAAATGATAAATTAAAGCAGAGACAGTGGGGAGATTTAACTCAGGATGTTCTTTAACGAACTCCGTCCACTGTCTCACTGATGATAAATATTGTTTATAAGGTTCGATTTCTCCAAACACTCAATCCTCTCCTTCTAAGTTGCGCGATCTAGATGTAATTTCTCTGAATTAATTTATATGCATTTTGAGCGCGGCCATCATCAGGATTCTGGCGTAAATATGAAACTAAGAAGGCTAATACATCAGCGATATATACATGCTTCAATGCAAAATAATTAGAAACTGCAGCAGAAGCGGTTACATAATTTTTCTCGCCTAACTTGTATTTATCTAACTCTTCAGGATAATAAGCTGGTAATACATAAGCTAAAACATGTAATTTATGCATTAATGCCAGCAATGCTAATTCATTAGAATTTTCTAACATGTCTTGAAGTGATTCTTCAGACAGCATTCGGATATCCTCAAAATCTTCTAATGGCTGGATACATGTACGGAATGATAGCCGGTATCTAGGATCTGCTTCTTGTGGTTCCGTAATTGCAACAAATGAATGGTTCAATGCATCCCACTCAATATAAAGACATTGTGCAGGTACATATAATTTATCTTCTGAATTAAAGGATTTATCAAGCACTTTCCCATAAAGACTTATATCAGTTATTGAGTAATTTGCAGATGAGCTAGTATATCTAGGTAATGGCTGTGCTCCAATAATGAACCACCTTTGAAGTGAACGAGAAAATCCAACCAAGATATTAGATGTTGAATTAGCATGTGCGAATGCTTTATTTAAAAAGCGGTCCGCTTCATCATTAGATAATGTACGAGATGTAAATTGATCTAAGTGTGTTGCTCCATATTGATACACTATACCTTTATCTTGTTGTTCTGTGAAAATAGCACTTTGTTGCTTGTTCAAATAAGAAATAATGTCAACAGAGGGCTCATCATCTGAGTGCTTTTTAGCTTCTTTAGTAACAGGTTTCCCGAAAATGCGCTCTAGTAATACTAATGCTACTCCAATAATTATAAAAGGCAATAGCAACATAATTTTAACCGGCATAGGTGCTGTAATAAAAATTGATTGTTGAATTGCTCCTAAATACAATAACACAGAAAGGAAACCAAGTAGAATAACAAATAAAATAAAAGTAACCAAAAAAGTCATAACTGATGTACTTTGAACAAGTCCAATATTATGCGCAAATGAAGTAATACCAAGAATATTAGCTATTGGCTGAAACCAGTTTTCCCATTTGGCCAACATTAAGACTATTAGAGCAAATACAACTAATCCCAATCCCTTTGATTTTTGTTGTATGTGGTATTGTTGAAAACAACTAACTACAGTTTCGATGGCACTAAGCATATAATTACCCCTCCTTGACAATAAATATTTAACGTTATAATAACATTTATTAATTGTAATTTCAATAAATTTCAAGAATTAAAATAGATTTGAAGAGACAATAATAACGTTAAATGAAAAAAAGAACTCTTAATTTACAGAGTTCTGGTCAGGAATTAAAGAAAAGGATAAGTGATGGATTATTCGATTTGGAGTCGTGCTAACAATAACTTTTCGACTTGCGTCTTAACGGCCATATTTGCGTAACGAAATACTTGATCTTCGCCTGGGGTAGTTATCGTTAAATCGAAGAAATACTCGTCAATTATCTCCCACTTTACGATTTTAATTTTCTGTTTTGCTAATAGGCGCTTTTCATTGTAGTAATCAGTCCTAATCGAATTAATTAGCTTTTCTATGATCGGCAAATAAACTTTGTTCATTTTCAAGTTTTCAATCGTCGTATAATCACGCTGTAACGATTGCATCGCCATTTCTAAAATGAAAAACTTATGCATTTGCGCTCTTTGTTTTGAATTAATCAAGACTACTCACCCTAACTTTAAGAACATACGTTTGTTTTAATGATAGAACAAAAACCCTTGATGCGCAAACAAAAAAAGACCGCAAGGCGCAACACCATACGGTCTTTAATACGTTTGTTGAGATATGTTGATTATTAACCCCTCGAAGCCTCCACAGTGTAGATATAGATGTTTCAAAAATAAAATATTTGTTTTTGACTTTATATTCTATTTAATCTATCTTCCTTAGCCAATTTTTTAGATTCTTCGATAAGTTCATTTAAAGTAACAGGTAATCTTATTATTAATTTAGTGTAAAATAATTTTTTTGTTACCGAATCGGATAATTCAAAAACGATTGTTTTTGAATTTGCTAACGATATTGTAGCATGCTCGCTTTTTTTTAAATCTAATTTAAATTTTAATTGTGTACTTGGATTTTTGTATTCTATGTTACCTGTTTTAGTAATATCTAATTCTGCCATATTAATATCCCATGATTCTTTTTTAGGATTCTGATAGAGTTCTAGCCTACACTTTTTAGCACCTAAAGCTTTGAGTAAATTAATAATTGCTAATTGATCACTTAATGGAAGCACTATTTCACTATTTTTAAAATTACTTAGTTTAACTAAATATTTTGTATAGCTAAATTGAAAAAGCCATTCCTTAATTGTCTTAATCATTCCTATTTCTCCCCTAAGTCTAAATCATTTTTCTCTAAGGGGTCCCGTCAGGAAAATGCGGATTTACAACGTTAAGCCTAGTTTCCTGACGATTCCCCCATTTTTAACAACGTTAAGAAAGTTTTAGTGGTCTTAAAGAATCTAATGAAATCACTTTCTCCGAATTAAAATGATATTCTCCTAGCAAATTAATATGTTCCCAACCTAGAGGCGACATATGGTGCAATAATTCTTCATTAAAACTAACAGCTTGTTTTTGATATTCAACTGCTTTTGTTAGATGTAAGGTATTCCATATACTGATGGCATTAATGATTATGTTTAAAGCACTGGCCCTTTGCAATTGATGCTGTATGGTTCTTTCCCTTAGCTCACCTTGTTTTCCAAAGAAAATGGCTCTTGCCAATCCATTCATGGCTTCTCCTTTATTCAATCCTCTCTGTATTTTTCTTCTTAATGATTCATCAGAAATGTAATTCAAAATAAAGATCGTTTTTTCTATTCGTCCCATCTCACGCAAGGCTGTGGCTAAGCTGTTTTGTCTTGAATAAGAGCCGAGTTTCCCCATAATAAGAGATGCTGAAACTGTTCCTTCCTTTATAGAATGAGCTAATCGCAAAACGTCTTCATAGTTTTCTTTAATGACCTTTGTATTTATTTGTCCACGTAAAATGGCTTCTAATTTTGGATATTCACTTGCTTTATCTATTGTAAATAATTTTGAGGCTGATAAATCTCTTATTCTTGGAGCGAATTTAAATCCTAATAAATGGGTCAGTCCGAATATTTGGTCTGTGTAACCGGCCGTATCTGTATAATGCTCTTCTATATTTAAATCCGTTTCATGGTGCAATAATCCATCTAAAACATGAATCGCATCCCTTGAATTTGTATGAATAATCTTTGTGTAGTAAGAAGAGAATTGATCACTCGTAAATCGGTAGATGGTGGCCCCTTTTCCAGTCCCGTAATGTGGGTTTGCATCTGCATGAAGTGAGGAAACACCTAGTTGCATTCTCATACCATCTGACGAGGATGTTGTACCGTCGCCCCAATAGGAGGACAATTGTAATTTATGATGAAAATTTACTAATACGGCTTGGGCTTTATTCATTGCATCTTCATACATGCGCCATTGAGATACATTCGCCAATTGCTTATATGTAAGTCCGGGTGTTGCTTCAGCCATCTTGCTTAAACCAATATTCATTCCCATTCCTAAAAGGGCAGCCATAATAATAATCGTTTCTTCTTTATCCGGTTTTCGATTATTAGCAGCATGAGTAAATTGCTCATGAAATCCTGTTATATGCGCAACATCCATTAGTAAATCGGTTAATTTTATTCTTGGTAGCACTGATAAAGGCTTGCACTAAACTTTTTTGCTTCTTCTGGAACATCTTTTTCTAAGCGTGCAAGCGACAGCTTTCCTTTTTCAAGAGAAACTCCATCCAATTTGTTGAAATTGGCAACTAACCACTTTAACCTTTCATTAAGACTGCTGGTTCTCTCCGTTATATAATCTTCAAATGATAAACTAACTGATAATCTCGTATTCTCCTTTGTTTGATTCCATGTATCTTCTGAAAACAAATATTCCTCAAAATCTCTATATTGTCTGCTGCCAACAATGGAAACATCTCCTGCCCGAACATGCTCCCGAAGTTCTGATAAAACAGCCATTTCATAGTAATGACGATTGATTGTTGTACCATCATCCTCGTATAAATGCTTTTTCCATCGTTTTGAAATAAAATCTACAGGTGAGTCATTAGGTACTTTTCGTTTTCCGGATTCGTTCATTCCTCGGATAATCTCAACAGCCTTTAAAAGTGGCTCATTTGCCTTTGTGGAATGAAATTCCAATACTCTTAATAGCGTTGGCGTATATTTTCTTAGTGAATAAAACCGTTTTTGCAATAAGTCTAAATAATCATAGTCGGCAGGACGTGCAAGCTCCTGAGCTTCTTCGACTGAAGAGACAAAAGAATTCCATTCAATAACGGATTCTAAAACCTTAAAAACGTCTAATTTTTCCTGTTTTGCTTTGATCAAAGCTTGTCCGATGTTCGTAAAGTGTATAACTTTCTCATTCAGCTTTTTACCATTTTGTTTCTGAATTTCCTCTTGAGCTTTACGGCCTTTTGATAACAGACTGAGTATTTGTCTGTCATGAATTTCAAACGCTTTATCCGTTAACTCCTGAGTAAGATTTAATAAATAGACGGTTAATATTGAATAGCGTTTACTTTCCTGAAAGTCACGGAATGCATAAGGCTCATATCTTGAACCTAAACGAGATAGCTGTAACAGGCGATTGCGATGCAAATGACTAATTTTTACCGACTCCAATTCTATTTCCCGTATGTATTCCAGGCGTTCTATTACTTTTAGAAATGTTTCGGGTGAAGGATGACCCGGTGGTTCCTTTAACCAACCCAATATTGTTTTATTGGATTCGGATGGTTGCTGCGAAGTGATGATCTCTTCAAGTTTTTCTTTTTGCTCTATTGTTAGAGACTGACTAACCGTATTAAATAGCTTCTTTTCAGCCATTGCTCTTGCCTCCCACACCATTCTTTCAAGTGTAGTGATAGCAGGTAGTATGATTTTGTTTTTCCTTAAAAAATCTATGCATTCATGCAGTAGATGAATGGCATCACCATTTTCCAAAGCTAATTGATGAAGGTGCTTAAATGCCATTCGATATTCTCTCAGGGTAAAAGTTACAAAGTCGTATTCACTTCGAATTTCTTTCAAATGATCCCAAAGTGTATTTTCCCTTTGAGGATAATGACTAAGCGAGGATGGACTGGTACCGATCTGTTTCGATATATATTGTAAGACTGAATCTGGGATGGTTTTGATATGAGTGTATGGCCAACCAGGATACCGAAGAACAGCTAATTGAACGGCAAATCCTAAACGGTTTTCTTCCCTCCTTCGCTTGTTAACTATTTCTAAATCTCGTTTGGAAAAAGTGAAGTAGGTCCCCAGTATCCATTCATCTTCAGGAATTTGCATAAAAGCCTGTCTCTGTTCCGGTGTAAGCAATTCTCTACCTCTCGCCATTTTCATTCAGTATCATCCCATTTCTGTATTTTCAATTTATTAGTTCAATTATATATCAATAGAGTGTACTCTATTGATACAAGTGTAGTAGACTGGTAAAATCATAGCTAAGAGTGTCTCATAAGACTAGTATCAAAAAGAGGTGATATTTTGAGGAAAATCGGTTATATACGTGTCAGTTCGACTAGCCAAAATCCTTCAAGGCAATTTCAGCAATTGAACGAAATCGGAATGGATATTATTTTTGAAGAAAAAGTTTCTGGTGCAACAAAGGACCGTGAACAACTTCAAAAAATGTTAGGGGATTTACGAGAAGGGGACATTATTTATGTTACAGACTTAACTCGGATCACTCGTAGCACGAAGGATTTATTTGAATTAATTGATGATATAAGAGGTAAAAAGGCAAGTTTAAAATCACTAAAAGACACATGGCTAGACTTATCAGAAGGTAATCCCTACAGCCAATTCTTAATTACGGTTATGGCGGGTGTAAATCAGCTAGAACGGGATCTTATCCGTATGCGGCAGCGTGAAGGGATTGAACTGGCTAAGCAAGAAGGAAAGTTTAAAGGTCGGTTAAAGAAATATCATAAAAATCATGCAGGAATGAATTATGCAATTAAGCTATATAAAGAAGGAAATATGACTGTAAATCAAATTTGTGAAATCACAAATGTGTCTAGGGCTTCATTATATAGAAATCTATCAGAAGTGAACAAATAGTCCTTCCATATCTATATTCCAAAAAAGGCCATTAGGGTAGTGGGGGACTCTTTTTAATACAAATGGATGATTATGTTAAATTGTATCGGGATATGTGAAGACTTGTACTTAGGTTAACTACATATCATTTATTAATAATCCATGAACAAAGAAACCAAGCTACTCATCTCATAAAACTTCATTTGAGTTGCTTGGTTATTTTATACATACTACTGTTCAATATCTGTAGACTCCAAATACCGGTAAAGAGTAGATTTACTAATTCCTGTTTCGTTTTTGATTTCCATTAATTTATAACCTTCATGATACATAGAGATAGCCATTTTTATGTTGTCGTCTAATTTTTTGGGACGCCCGACTGATTTCCCTTGTTTTTTTGCTTCTTCCATACCGAGAACAGTTGATTGCTTGATCATGTCGGTTTGGAATTGAAGCATATGCACCATTATGTCCTTTAAATAAAAGCTCAGTACCTCGTTACTTTTAATATTCTCATGTAAGAAATGCATTATTACTTGATCTACCTCGCATACTTTTAAAAGATCCATGAGATGTCGCGATGTATCAGCAAGTACAATTAACCTTTCTACGATGACTACATCTTCAGGTTGTAATTCCATGAAAAGTGCATCTAATTGCACTCTTTTTTTAGCTGAACCATGCTCTTCAGTGTAGATTTTATCGCATAATTCACTCAAAACTTTGTACTGTTTTTCACATTTGCTGTCATTATATAAAGGTCTCATGTAACCATAAATCATTTCAATACCCTCCTAAAATCATCCCAAAAGGGTTCCTTTTTGGGAATGATACTGTTATGATAATAAAGGAATTTAGAGAAGGAGGCTACTATGCAAAATTTAAAACAACAATGGTTTGGTAATATTCGGGGCGATATTTTGGCAGGGATTGTCGTTGCTCTTGCATTAATCCCTGAAGCAATCGCCTTTTCTATTATAGCTGGCGTTGATCCAATGGTTGGTTTGTACGCATCTTTTATAATTGCTATGGTTATTGCATTCGCTGGAGGGCGTCCAGGAATGATATCAGCTGCTACCGGTGCGATGGCTTTATTAATGGTACCATTAATTCGAGATTATGGACTTGATTATCTATTAGCAGCTACTATTTTAACAGGTATACTCCAAATATTATTCGGAGTATTTAAAGTTGCCAAAATTATGAAATTCATCCCTAATGCCGTTATGATTGGGTTTGTCAATGCACTAGCGATTTTGATTTTCATGGCACAAATAGAACATTTCATTGGTATTTCAACAATGACATATGTGTTTGTAGCAGTAACTTTAATCTTATTATACACGTTACCACGATTCATTAAAATTGTTCCTGCTCCATTAATCGCTATTGTCGTATTAACGACTGTCGCCATTTTTAGTGGTGTTGAATTAAGAACGGTAGGAGATCTTGGGGCAATTACGCAATCACTACCATCGTTCTTTCTACCAGAAGTTCCACTTAACTTAGAGACGTTACAAATCATCTTCCCTTATTCACTTTCACTTGCAATTGTAGGGTTACTTGAGTCGTTACTCACTGCTCAAATCGTAGATGATATGACAGGTACAGAAAGTAATAAAAATCGAGAAGCTCGTGGTCAAGGAATTGCCAATTTTATTACAGGGTTCTTTGGTGGTATGGCTGGATGTGCCATGATTGGTCAATCGGTGATTAATGTGAAATCAGGTGGTCGAGGTCGATTATCTACACTTATAGCAGGTTTATTTTTAATGTTCTTAATATTAGTTCTTGGTGAACTAGTTGTTCAGATTCCAATGCCTGTTTTGGTAGGAATTATGATTATGGTAAGTATTGGTACATTTGATTGGAGTTCTTTTAAATACTTAGCAAAAGCACCTCGTACCGATGCAATCGTTATGTTAGCTACAGTCATAATAGTAGTTTATACACATGATCTTTCAAAAGGAGTTCTTACAGGAGTATTATTGAGTGCTATTTTCTTTGTTGTAAAAATTTCAACTGTCAAAATTACTAGAGATGGAAATAGTTTTATCGTAGATGGCCAACTATTCTTTGCTTCTACGGATGGATTTGTAAAGTACTTTAAAAAAGTAGAAATTCAAAGACAAACTATCCAAATTGATTTTTCAAATAGTCGAATTTGGGATGACTCTGGCGTAGGTGCTTTAATGAAAGTTATTGACATGTTACAAGAAAAAGGAATAAATGTTGAAATCATTAATTTAGACGGTACAAGTAAAAAGATAATGAACAAACTGGATGGAATTTCATCATCCCACTAAAGGAGGAATTTTATGTATAAACATATTTTACTTGCTTCTGATGGTTCAGAAAATGCAGTGCGTGCTGCAAAAGAAGCCGTTAAAATTGTTTCTTGTAATAAAGAATCAATTATAGATGTAGTTTATGTAGTTGATTTTGATAAATCTAAATCAGATGTATTACACTCTGGTTCAAGTGAAGCATTGGATATAGAAAGACGAAAAAAGAATTCAAAAGTAATCCAATTTCTTAACGAAGCTAATGTTAATTATAAGACGACTATCCTTCATGGCAAGCCAGGTCCTGAGATCGTAAAATATGCAAATGATCAAAAGGTAGATCTTGTTGTAATTGGTAGTCGAGGGCTGAATGCCTTGCAAGAAATGGTTTTAGGTAGTGTGAGTCATAAAGTAATGAAGCGTGTGAATTGCCCTGCATTGATTGTGAAATAGTTTGATACTGAATTTGATAGTACAGCAGTAAAAAACCGAAATTAAAGAATTTCGGTTTTTTACTTGAATGGAGTAACTAAAGCCTAAATTATCAATTATAACACCGAGAATTTAGGCTTTTTTATATTGGGATTCCCTTAACGTTGTAAATCCGCATTTACCTGACGGTACCCCTCTAACAAGTTTAAGACTTCTAAATATGCTTGTTCATATCCATCGTACCACTCAGATTGTCGTATCAGATTATTCTCTTCATGTTCTTTACTTTTGGTTGCAGCATAATTTATTTTTTTCTTTAAATGTTCTATTAAACTCTCATTAGCCATGACTATGATTTAACCTCCTACTGTTATGGATTATATTTTACAAATAGTTACTAATGGCATTTGTCCATTGGTGGCTGGCATGTCGTTCTTGATCAAATATTTTCTCTAGATAAATCATTGTTGTGTCCAATCTTTCATGACCGAGACTTCTCATAATATCATGCACACTAACATCATTTTCATGAGATATAATAGCGAACGCATGACGAAATATGTGTGGTGTTATTCTATTTGTATCAAAGGGCAAATGCTCTTGAATTTTGGCCATTTCTTTACATAGTGTTTGAGTAAGATAAGATGGCGAAAAGAAGGCGCCAGTTTTAGTTGGAATCAAAGGACTATCAGCTGCAGCGTATTCTAGTGGCTCCACATTGCGTGCCTGTCTATAGTAAATGATACTTTGCTTAACGGATGGTTTAAGTGGTACATCTCGTCTTTTATTTCCTTTACCTAGTATTTCTAAATATTCCTCGCCGTTAATATTTCGCTTTATCGATTTGATTTGAAGGGTGCAAAGTTCTTCGTTACGGATACCTGTGGCAACCAATAACTGAACGATTGTAAACGCAAATATGTTTTTGGTTTTTATAAACGCTTCAAGCACTCGCACCACATCATCTGTTCCCATATCGCGGTTTGGACGATCATCGCTATTAACGGATATTGATTTTAATCCTTCATGTAATGGTTCTGAAATATATTTTTTATCATAGAGAAAGCGGAAAAACTGTTTTAATATAGTGGTCTTTGTAGTTAATGTTGCTACAGAGTATCCAGTTTTATTTTTTTCAAAATTTGCTTTTACATATGGACTACTTTTAACTAGCCACTCCTGGTATTTTCTTAAATGGCGGGGGGATAATGAACGTAAGAACTGTTGCTCTTGCCACTCTACATCTAGCCCCATCTCATCCTGATACATAGATATATATTGGATAAATTGTTTAATTTCTCGTTCATATGATTTAGTTGTTCTTTTAGAACGTGAACGTTCCTTTAATAATTTTTCGGATGTATAAAGGTACCAGGTAACAACATCTGCATCATTAAAATAAGTAAAGCTGGGTAGGGATTCCTTTTCTGCTTGATCTACAGCAGCTTGAAGTGCATTTATAGTTTTAGCTGTCTGTATTGATACACCATTTTCCCGTATATTAATATTCATTTTTTTCTCTCCATTTCAAAGTCATACCTTAGTTATAGTAACTTTGGTTAAAATATGCAAGTTTAGAGTTTATAATTCACTCGTGATGTAGTATAGTGTATATATTAAGTTTTTATTATTTGGTGGTCTTACTAATTTATATAGTAATGACGGGGAACGTATTGTACAAGCCTTTGGGCAATTTGATTACACATTACTTAATGTATGTGTTTTCCTATTGACCAAAGGCTTTTTTGCGTCCTTCACCTAAAAAAGGAGAGGTAAATATGGATAATACAAGTTGTGAGAAGGTAAAGACCTGTAATTTTAAAGGAAGTTCATTTGACTTACTTCTAATTAAATCTGAAAACCCTGGAATTGATGGATACATAACTGTTTCTGGGGCCCCTGAAGAATTTGGAGTAAATGGCTTTATTTTTGATGACGAAGATGCAATTTTAGAAGTAATTAATGAAAATACATCTAATACTTGTAAGTAATAACTTTGAAAAGAGGAAAGAGTATGCAATTTAATTATGAAAATCCAGAAACTAAAGCGTCTTACACTTATGGAATCGACCAATTAGGCGGCTTGTTTATTACAAGAGATTTAAATGGTGAATATCTTAATTTCACTCATTTTTATCCGTTTGACAAGCGTCTTACTTATGATGGTGTCATAGCAGCTTTTCATGAAGCGGATCTATCGATAATAAAAGAGACATCCATAGGAGGAGAACATCAAGTGTTTTTTGAGCTTGGTACTTCTGAAGACTATAAAGGCCCGCTTAAACCTGAATTAATTCATCATTATTCAGGAGAGTATAAATTCATAGTAAATACGTGGGGAGAATTATTTGATTTAATGTCTTATTTTAACGAGGATGTATTTTTCTTCGAGATGACATTATTAAGTAATACTGGGGAAGGAAAGTTCTCAGAACCATACAGTTGGACTAATGATGGCGCTCCGTCCTATTTTAGAAATTAATTTAATGCTAATAAAGAACAGATACCTTTGAACAAATTGTTCAGGGGTATTTTTTGTTTAAGGAGAGATTTTATGAAAATAAAAACTATAAAAGCATCTGCAAGAGGAATTACATTTAGTGACATTTCATTATTTCCAATCGGTACAAAAGTTCGCTATCAATTGGACCGTTCCGAACGAAAATTAATTATTTCGCCTTCAATTGATGGCGAAAGAGAGGTCACAGTTTCGAGAAAGAAGTCCGGAAACAATTACATTCCGCTTCTAGATATAAGAAGCAAAGATGTATTAGAACTCTTTGCTGATGCAGATAAGTTAGATATATCGATATCGGATGATCAAGTTATCGTTACTTCTACAGCAGATAATAATACTACATCGGTTTCATTTGATAAAACCGAGTTATTTGCAGCTGCAGGTGTAGACGCTAATACAGAGTTCCTAGCACAGGCTGTTACAGTTGCTTCATTTTTTAGCGGAGCTGGACTACTTGATGCAGGATTCTCAGCAATTAAGGATTATCGTATTGTTTTCGCATTAGAAAAGGACTCAGACGCGGCATTAACCTATAGGGTTAACCACGGTGACCATATTCACGTCGGTGATATATGTGAGTTAACTTGTGATGAGGTACCTCCTGTTGATGTGATCATAGGTGGTCCTCCATGCCAAGGTCATAGTAATGCAAATAGAAGAACGAACTACCTCGATAACCCCAATAATTTACTCCTAAAAGAGTATTTAAGGATTATAAAAGGCAATCCGGCTACCAAAGTCTTTGTGTTAGAAAATGTTCCTGAATTACTAACAGGCGGGGATGGTCAATTTGCAGAGGAGATTTATGAAGCATTGAAGGAATTTGAAATATCAACAGGTATATTGAATTCTGTTGACTACGGATCCGCGCAAAGTCGTAAACGTGCGATTTTAATAGGCTCTCGTATAGGACGTATTGAACTACCGAATGCAACTCATTCACCCGCTGAATACAACACTGTAGCCAATGCTTTACATGATATTCATGAGGCTATCGTTAATCAGCAGGACGTGAGTATTCCTAGACCAAAAACAAGGGAGCGGTTCACTTTCATACCTGAAGGTGCGAATTGGGAAGCCCTGCCTAAACATTTGCTTGGCAAAATGCGTAAAGGATTAACACATTCTAATATTTTAAGAAGACTCTCATGGGATTCACCTTCAATTACGTTACCCAATGTACGTAAATCGAACATATTACATCCTACAGAAAATCGAATTTTAAGTATTAGAGAAATAGCAAGGTTATTTGACCTTCCAGATTCATTTGAATTTGTAGGAAAGTTAAGGAGCATGCAGCAGCAACTTGCAAATGGTGTGCCATTTCGCTTAGGTAATGCAATAGCCAAACAAATCATAGAGGCGTTTAAAAGAATTCGTCAATCTAAGTGTGAAGTCATTTACGACTATATCCATAGCTTACGAGAGGATGATTTCTATGCATATTGAGATAAGACTTCTTATACCGACTATTGCATTTATTCGTGACCTCAAAATTCATAACGTCACAATGAATAATCAACCCTGTATATGCTCTGATCCAGTGCGATGGCATTGTATCATTGGTCGTGATAAAGATAAGCAAGAAGTAGTTATTGATTTAGAAATCGAAGGCTGGATTGATATTAATGGAAACTATGTTGAGACCATGTTGGATTTAGTGTTCAACAGGTCCCTATCCATCGAATATGAGTTAATGCCTTCATTTGTAGCTCAAAAAGTTCAACTGCAGATGACTTCCGAAAAGGAGATTGACTAATGATTAAATCAATAATTGAGTATTTCAAGGGATGGCATACATTAATTAATGCTGGAGGCATTATATTCGCTGTTAAATACCAATTAGGTATTGCTGTAGAAGGAAAAGATTTTTGGGATATCACAATCGATAAATGCGATCTATGTGATGAGGTTCGCTATGTGTGTGGAAGAAGAAGTTCACTTGAAAATCTACACCCTAGCATTGTAAACACATGTAGTTGGGGTTGTGACCATCCAGCTTCAATTCCATCAGAACACTTTGAAAGTGACAGTGTAGAGAGTATTAAGTAATGCATAACAACTTATTATGGAGAGTGTAATTATGAGAAAAACATATGAATATGAGGACAGATTTTTTGCCTTTGGTATAGATAAATTGTGTGGAGTGTTTCTACAAATTCACAATGAAAATGAAAAGGATTTTAAAATTAATAATTGGTCGGAGTTTGAGCCATTTAGCCAGCGGTTCACTTACGATGCTATTCAAGATGCTATTAAAAATGGAGAACTCTTAAAATCAGATTTTAAAGAGATCTGTAAAATTCCTATCGGTGATTTTAACATCTATTTCTCAGAGCTAACGATAAAAGATGATGCTCCAATTGATTTTGAAATACCTAAGAGACTTATGCAAAAGTACTATAATGGTAAACCATTTCGTATCAAAACATTAGGAGATTATTATAAGGTACTTAAGTTGTTTAGAATTCACCTAACCTTCTCTAAAATAACCTGGTATCCGTACTCTAAACGTTCAACGGGGGTCCTTTATGAATTTTATAAATAATAAAGAACTAAGTAAACCTAAATTGTACGAGAAATCAGAGCCTTTTGTTGCGAATGACGGAACTGAAGGTGTTATTACTTGGTGGGAAGATGAAAGTGGCAAAGAGGTAGGTCCACGTACATGCTCAGAATGTGAGTGTGCTATGTGGCAGGGACATGTGATCAATGACGGTGATGAGTACTACTGTGTGACTTGTATATACAAACATTACACTTCAGAACAGTTAAATGAAATGTACGAGAATAATGCGCAATACTACACGGAATGGGAAGAGTCAGATTTAATGGATGACTTTGAGCTAGTGTATGAAGAGCAGATTAGCTAATGCTAGAGTGGCCAAATTTGAAATGGAGGAAAATAAAATGATTGAAGTGACAAAAGAGGAATGGAACAAAATACCGTACGGTTATAAAGGGCAATGGGAAAGACAAATAAAAGACAATGGATGGCAACCTGACTTACCAGAAGAATATATCGGGAAAAGAACAGTTTTGTCTGGGTGTATAAGTGACGAAATCGGAGCTTTGTTGACAGAAGATATACATTTTAAAATTATTGATTAAAACATCTATTTAAAGGAGTAATGCGAAATGCAAATTATGAGAGGAATTCTATCTAAGTTTCAATCACTTCGTAATCAGTTTTTTTATTCTATGGGTGAACATAGATGGAAACGAATTTTAGTTCTTTATCTTGGACTGGCTATTTATTGGTGCTTTATTAAGTGGCTTACAATTGGAGAATTAAAGCCGAACTATTGGCACGATATTATTTGCCTTGCAATAGCAGCTATTGTAGAACGTAGCCTTCCATGGGGTAAAAAGGAGATTAATATGGAGAAATACATGATTGCAATTAAAGACAGCGCTCTTTATGAGAGAGGATTTTGCTTCAAATGTGTCATTGTGGGTGATAAAGTGACACTCGATAGTGACCTGTGCCGGGGGACTGAAACGATATCGATTAAACAGTTCAAGAATGACTTTAAAAAAATGAGCAAAAAAGACTTCGATTTATTTATTGAGCTTTCCATAGAAGGTTATGATCCAACAGAAGCGGTTTTAAATAAATACTTAGGTTGATATATAGAATTAAGAATAGTTGTAGGGTAACACAAAATTACTCAAAAGGAACTTGAGAGGCTGGGACAAAACCCACCTCTAAATTAAAAAGCCTGTGAAATTTTACAATCAGTAAAATTTCACAGGCTTTAAATTTTTTCATAAAAAATAAGGATCACTTCTGATAAAATTAAGTCACCACAACAAAATTATACAGAAAGAAGGATCCTTATGTTTAAAAATTATAACATGAATCAATTAGTTTTGCCTTTAGATTTAGAAGTAACAATACAAAAAAGTGATATCTCCTTCCATGTCCACCATTTAGTTGAAAGTATCCCGTCAGAAGCGTTTGAACCATTTCTTCGAAATGAGGGCTGTCCCGCCTACCATCCACGCATGATGCTTAAAATTATCTTATGTGCTTATACACAATCTGTCTTCTCAGGGCGTAAAATTGAAGCCCTATTAAAAGATAGTCTTCGGATGATGTGGCTAGCTCAAGGGTATGAACCAAGCTATCGCACGATCAACCGTTTCCGTGTTCAACCAGAAATGAAAGAGTTGATCCGCCAATGTTTCGTCCAATTCCGTTGCCAGTTGGTCCAAGAAGAATTAATTGATCAGGAAGCTATTTTTATTGATGGAACAAAGATCGAAGCCAATGCGAACAAATTTACTTTCGTGTGGAAAAAATCCATCGAGAAATATCATAACGGATTAATTGAAAAATCAAACCAGTTATATGATGAGCTACTCGAGAAAGAAATCATACCCGAAATTGAACGCGAAAATGTAGAAGAATTAGCAGTAGAAGAACTCGCCCAGATGGTAGAGAAAGTAGACGAAGTGATTTCTGAGTATGATCAAAAAATAGAGGATTCATCGGATGTAGCTGAGCGAAAAGCTTTAAGAGCCGAACGGAAATTCCCAAAGCACGCTCGCAAACAATTAATCGACTATATTGTACGTAAACTAAAATATCAAAAAGACTTTGAAATCTTTGGCATGCGAAATAGTTATTCCAAGACGGACTCAGATGCCACATTTATGCGAATGAAGGATGACTATATGAACAATGGTCAATTGAAAGCAGGTTATAACATCCAAGTCGCAACAGAAGGTCAATATGTGCTTGCCTACAGTATCTATTCGAATCCAACGGATACACGTACCTTAATCCCGTTTTTAGATGAAATCGAACAACATTATTTTGATTTACCAAAACACATCGTCGCAGATGCTGGATATGGCAGCGAACAAAATTATGATGATATTCTTTTGAATCGTAAACGAGAAGCCTTAATTACGTATAACTTGTATTTAAAAGAACAAAAGAAAAAGTATAAACAAAACGAATTCAATACAGCCTACTGGGATTATGATGAAGAAAATGATCAATACACTTGTCCGAACCAACAACACCTTGTATTTAAATATCGTACCATGAAAACGGATCAATATGAATTTACGCGAGAGTTTAAGGTATACGAATGTGAAGACTGTTCCGGATGCCCATTCCGTTCATTATGTACAAAAGCAAAAGAAGGAAATAATCGTAAGTTACTAGTGAATGAGAAGTGGGAACAGCAAAAAGAATATGTAAGAACAACGCTTTCAGAAGAAAAAACGAGTACCATTTATCGTCAACGCAAAATTGACGTGGAACCAGTTTTTGGATTCTTGAAGGCTAATTTGGGTTTCACTCGATTTTCTGTACGAGGGAAATCGAGGGTAGGAAATGAAATGGGGCTCGCATTACTGGCCGTGAATTTAAGAAAGTTCACAGCCAGTAAGTATGGAGACGGCATAAAAAATAGAGAAATCCTAATTTGAATTCATTCAAATTAGGATTTCTCATTTATTGAAGCTAGTTATGTCCCAGCCTCTTTTTGTTTATATTTTGTGATTTCTAACAAAATGGAGGCTTTAAAATGAATACACCAAATTTAAAAAACCATGTCATCTTTTTTAGCGGAGGAATGTCATCATTTACAGTTGCTCACTTGGTAAAAGAGCGATTCCCGAACGATAACATATTATTGTATTTTACTGACACACTTTGGGAAGACGAGGATCTGTACAGATTTATTTACGAAGCTTCAGACAAGTTACGGCTGCCTTTGCTTTATCATGCAGTGGGATTAACTCCTCCACAATTAATGGCGAAAGAACGATTCATGTATAACAGCAGAGTTGGGAACTGTTCTAAAAAATTAAAAATGGAGCCTGCAGCTAAATATTTTAAAAAAGGTATTAAACCTAATATAGAGAAATGGTACAACGAACAGTATTTAAAAGCATCGATAGAACCAATTGTTGGTGGGTTTGCAGCTAATACATCCGTATACTTTGGTATTGGTTGGGATGAGATGCATCGTGAAGAGGCTATTAAAAAGAATTGGATGCCTTTCGATGTCCAAATGCCTTTAATTGATGAAGTTATCGACAATGATGAAACATTAAAACTTTATGGTATTCGTAGACCGCGCTTATATGATATGGGCTTTGTTCATAATAATTGCAAAGGACGCTGCGTTAAGGCTGGCCAAGGTCACTATAAAAACCTTTTATTAAAGGATGATAAGACCTTTCAGGAGGTAAAAGAGCAAGAAATCGTGCTTAGTGAGTATATCCGTTACACTAAACAACCTCAAATCAAAAGCGGAAAATGTAAAGATTACCTCTTCCAAGACGTATATAAGTTTCTTTCAACTGGAATAAAATCTTCTAAAATAAAAAATATATTAGAATCTACTGAATACTTATCTTCTAGTCGCAGATTGTTTGGCAATGATAGTAAAGGTAATCCAATCAACAAGCCGTATTCTTACATTAAGACAATGACTTTAAATCAGTTAGAAAAACTACCAATCCAGTGTGACATGTGGGACATTGGCGGTTGCGGATGTTTTGTAGATTACGGGGAATAAAGACAAGGGAGGATAATTTTATGAAAAATTCAGAAATTTATATGGAAATGGTGGAAACAAGCCAAAGGATAAATGAACTCTTCAAGCAAAATAAATTGAAGGAAAGAAATAAGTTGGTCCCAAGATGGAGAGAACTATATAGAATGTATGACTTTGGATTCTCAGTAAATGAAACTGTCGAAACTTTAGCCTGGAGGAATAGTTGGAGTGAAGCGAAAATCGTAGAACATAGAGATGATAATTATTTTCTAATCCGGAACATGAAGGGTTGGGAAGTTTATGTACCAGGTACACTGATAAGAAAACCCATTATTGTGGAACATAAACATATAGAACAATTAAGTCTTTTTTAATGCAACTTGAACTAAAATCAAAAGATATTCAAGAGTCTGTTTTACAGACTCTTTTTGAATTCACAACATTCTATATTAGAAATATCAAAGGCATACATAATATATATATAGAAAGAAAATAAAAAAATACTATATTTATTTATAAATTTTCTATATTAGTTTTTATACATAATTGTATTTTAAGTAAATATAATACCTTCTTTATAAGTTAATAAAAATAAAATCATTAAAAAGAAATACCTAATATTTTACAGAGTAGTTTCAATAGTAAAAATAATTCTGAATGTTTTTAATAATAAAACGATACTCTCACCACATTTTAGCTGAACTACGATTATCGGAATCAGATGGAGGATAAATAAAATTACGATTTAACACTTGCATCTACCTAAACATAATTATATAATGTTTTCATAACATTAATTAATAATGTTATTGAACAGTTTAAGTTTTACCTATATTTAATAGGAAGAAACTCGAAAGGATTGATATTTATGATTAATAATATTTCAATTTACTCTCCTCATTTGCTGGGTGAAACATCTGATCCACTTTTTCAACAAATTGAATCTCAGAGTATTGGCTCTACATTCACCGTTGGCTGTTTTACAATTGAACGCTGCGAAAACTGGTTTGATGTAAAAAGTTCTGAGATTCATGAGTTATTTCACACTGTAAAGGAAACTTACGATTTCTTGAAAAACTTCAGCTTCCAATAATCAATATGGATTTTAAAGGGCCCAAGTAAAGAAATGTGCAGGAAGGTGAGGAAAGTGCTTAATAAGCAAAAAACTAAAGGCTGCGCTCTAAATTTACCGACAATGAGATTAAATCTAATGAGTTTCACTTTGTGTTTTAAAACTAATGAAATTGTTATGAGATGTCGCTTGAAAAATGGAGAGTACGGAGAAATAAGGGTTTGCGAAAAAGATATTAGAAGTATGTCTAGCTGGTTTGATTTAGCTAAGCAGATAAATAAAAATGCGCAGGAGGGTAACAGATGAAAGACGCTACAGTTACTATTAGCTACGAAAGTTTCCAAGATATCAAGAAGAATGCTGATAAATACGAAAAGTTAGTTCAGGCAAAAGAAGACGTTTTACACAAAAAAAAACGAATTTATCGAAACTTTATGAACTTGTCTTGAAAAAGCAAATGAACAAAAAACGTCGGTGAATAAACAATATTATATTGCTGAGGGTATTAAAGCAATCTGTAGCCATTTTGACATGGATTTGAAGGTTGAATATGGTGAGGTGGATGAAGGGAAAGCACCAAAGAAATAATATTAAGTCCAGGGAGGAGAAATTCTATGAAAACGATCACCATTAAACAACCTTGGGCGACCTTAATTGCTCTTGGTGAAAAGAAATTCGAAACTCGTTCTTGGCAAACAAAGCATCGTGGTCCATTAGCAATTCATGTAGGGAAGCAGATTGATAAAGAATCGTGTGACTACCTGCCTATTAAACAAGCACTTCATAAGCATGGTATTGAAAGTTATAAAGATTTACCTACAGCTGTTGTGCTGGCAGTTGTTGATTTAATTGATTGTCACAAAGTACCGAACGAAATAAGTCCTGCTGGTGTTGAATTCGAAAAAAAACTAGAAGGTGATGAAGTTTACTTTGGTGATTTTGATGAAGGACGTTACGCATGGGAGTTAGCAAATTTGCAAGTGTTACCAGAACCAATGCCAGCCAAAGGACAATTGAGCTTGTGGGAATGGAATAACGAAACATAATGTACAGATTGAACAGGAGGGATATAAATGCAGCAAGATAAAATCCTAGTTTTCGCTTTTAACCATTCTGGCGATAGGTTTATCAGTCCGGATTCTTGTTATCGAGGCTACTTTGATGGTCAAGATTTTATCCCTAGAAAAATCGGTTACTGTGAATCGATTGAAGAGCTTTATGAATACGATTATGTCCAATTGTTCGGAGATAATGGTGCTCAATCTCATATACCCAAACGTGAGTATAGAGATTTACTGGAATCAATGCAGCAATCGTATCTAGAGGTGTTTGGGAAAGGACAAATTTCCTTATTTTTATAAACAATCAATTTGAGAAGGTGAATTATTCATGAAAGCTAAATGCAAAAATTGTGGATATTGCAGACAATTAGGTAGACAGCAAACTCAACGCGGTAGAGTTGGTAGAAAGCATTATTATTGTGAACATCCAGAAGCAAAACTCTTGCCACTCAATACATTTGGAAACAAAGCAACACTCTTTATAGGATTTGGCGAACACACTTTAGAAAGTCCTTTGTCAATAAAAACAAGTCCGCGATGGTGTCCCATTAATAACATTAATTCATAAGGAATGAAATACGGTATTAAAAGGGTAGTTACAACGAGCTGCAGGTTCGCAGTAGTTACTGTTCAACTAATTAATTGAGTAGTAGGTGATTAATATGGCCAATCAACTTGAATGCGAATTTTGTGGAGAAATTTATGAAGGTTCTAAAGGATTAGATACAGTAGTGCATGGGTGGTTTTGTGATTGCTGTGACGCTTTTAATTTCTTTGAAGGAACACGAATAGAGAATGATCAGTTTCTAGTCATCTTAGAAGATAAAGCTAGGACAGAAGAAACAAAAACCACTAAATATAGCCATTTAAGACGGAATTTATCACCTTTCCGTTATCCTGGCGGTAAATCGAAAATGATTGACTACTTGTACCAGCATTTGTATAAAAATAAAGCTGACACACTTTACTCTCCATTTACAGGTGGTGGCAGCTTTGAATTAGCAATGTTAGAAGCTGGAGTAGTAAAACGGATTGTATTAAATGACTTAGATTTTGGGGTGTACTCGTTGTGGTGGTGCATGCTGTATATGTCAGATGAATTGATTTATCGTATACAACATGCACAACCGACACACAAAGATTATTTCAAGGCTCAGCAACAAATAAAAAACAACTTTGTTGGAATGAACTCTATAGAAGCTGCTTGGGCAACACTACTTGTAAATAGACTAGCCTATAGTGGTATTTGTAAAGCGAATCCGCTTGGTGGCAAATATGGTAGTAGAGAAAAGCTACTTGCACGTTGGAATCCGAAAACATTGATTAATAGCATTGAGTATATATCCAACCAACATGCAAACATTGAACTTCATTGTGAAGATGCTTATGAATTTATGGTGGAGTCATATTGGGATGACACTGGTGTATTGTTTATTGATCCCCCATACGTAATAAAGGGTGCTGCACTATACAATATTGCTATGACGTTAGATGAACATAGAAAACTCGGTGTTCATTTAGACTTACTTTATCAAGGATTTAGTGGTGCCAACATCATTGTCACATATGACTACAATAAAATAACTGCAAAAATGTTTGAATTGGCAACTGAAAAAATTGTTGTTGGACGTAGATATTCAATTTAACTACACATTTAGTACAAAGAGGTGAGACTATGATCACGGCAAAGAGCTACTTCAGTGGTGCGGGCGGCATGGATTTAGGGATGATTGAGGCTGGTATTGTTGTAATTGAATCATATGAAATTGACCAAAAAGCCTGTGCAACTCTTAGGAAAAATTTTAAGCACACAATTAATGAAACAGATATAACAAAAATTACAGTATTAGATCAGCAAGATGCCGATGTATATATCGGAACATTTCCTTGTACACGATATAGCAACATAGCAGACATACATGGTACACGTACAGGTGATGATTTATTTTTACATTTCTTTCGTCATGTAGCATTAGCGCAGCCTGAAGCATATGTAATCGAAAATGTACCAGGAATGAAAAAGTTTCAAGTAGTAATGGAGTGCATGACAAAACTGCCAAACTACTATGTAAGAGTTGAATGTCCAGTCAATGCGAATATGTGGTTACCACAAGAACGTAAGAGATTAATAGTAATTGGTACTAAAAAGCCCTTTTACAATTTAGACTATCCTGAAAGTATACCTACAAGGATGCGAGACATTATAGATGTTGGAACAGAAGTATACACGCCACCATATGTACAGAAACGGCTAGATGGTCATTATAGGGATAAGCCAATTATTACAAGTTTAGATGGAATAGCTCCCACTTGTGTAGCACACTACGGAAAAGATCGTTCTACAAGGTTAATTAATGATGGGGTGTATATTCGACCTTATTCTGTTCGTGAATGGGCCAGACTTCAAGGATTCCCAAATTGGTTTATGTTTGCTGGCACGGATAATGATGCATATAAACAGATTGGTAATGCTGTACCTGTCAATATGGGCATATGGGTTGGGAAACAACTTATTAAATATTTTGCTAGTTAGTTTATGAACGTGGTAAACAACAAGAAAAAAGTGGGTGATATTAATGGAAATGTACATTTTATTCGAATTTGAAGGTATACAAATGGTGGCAAAGCAAACACGCTTTTCTAAATTAGAAAGACTGTATGGATTTCATTTCTATGATTTAACTCACCCTGAAGAAGATGAACACTTCCCAGATACAATTGTTAAGGAGAGACAAACAGTTTCTAATTATTGGGGCAGCATAATGACATCAAAACCAATTGAAGAAGTAGAACGCAATGGATACTATTATATCGCAGATTGGGGTTTAAACGCTGATAACGTAGAGGGACCCGCTCCCAATGAAAAATTTGTTAATAATACACAATTTTATGCCTATGATTTTTATATGGAAGCCATGGAACAAGATATTAATATAACTGGAAGGTCCATTGATTTTTTCACAATGGCATCTTTACTAGATATTATTGAGCCCTATTCATATCCTGTGCAAGATTTAGTAATGGAACGTTCTTGGAATATGCCAAATAAGAACACTTTCGAAATAAAGTCCATACGCGAACTTTTAAAAGATGAATTGAAAGGTGGACTAATAATAGACCCTTTTGCTAATCGTAATAACTATGGTCATATTACTAATGATTTAAATGAAAAGTATGATACCGATTTTCATATGGATGCATTGGATTTTTTGAGAATGTTTCCAGATGAATCAGTAGATGTGGTGCTATTCGACCCTCCATATTCACCTAGGCAAGTAAAGGAAGCATACGAATCTGTTGGATTAAATACTAAAGGTGGCAGATTAACTCAAGCTTCTTATTGGAGTGATTTAAAGAAAGAGATTGCCAGAGTACTGCGAATTGGTGGAAAATCGATCTCCTTCGGTTGGAATAGTGGAGGTATGAATAATAAAGAGTTATTTCATATAAATAGGATTCAACTTGTAGCACATGGAGGAAACCATAACGATACTATTGTTACTGTCTCAGTAAAAAAATTTTCTAAAATTCCGGAGAAAAAAAACGATTCAAGATTTGACAGCAAAGTTAACAAGCAGTTATCCCTCTTTTAAAATCATTTCTAAATTACAATAACTCATAAGGAGAAAAATATGGCTCAAACAATATTAGAAGTTCAACTAGTACAAAAGCTAGCATTAGCATTATTAAATCAAGCAAAACTCTTAGATATTGATATCAAAGAATTACATTATCATCATATAGTACCGTTTATCCAAAAGGAGGGTACTTCACTAAAAGCCTATTATGCAGTTGTGAATTTAACAACCGTTGAAGAGAAAAATGGTAGTTTTTACTCTAAGGCTATCATGCTAAGCGGTTGGGAAAAGAAGACCGATGCAATAAGCGCAATACAAGAAATCTACAGTCGATTAGAGCAGCAAGGGCTAATTAACATTGATAATATTATAATGATGGAGTGTACGCTCCTTAACAGTTATACAGCTTAAGTATAATTCTTAATGACTATAAATTAATACTTTGAAACGAGGAAAAAAAACGAATTAAATATAATGTAGGAAGTGAAAAATACAAACAATTTTCACTTCCTATAACAACTAGGAGGACTCAAAATGAATACAACATCTTCTTTACCAGAAAGAATTTTACTACCAAACAAATTAAGTGCACCTATGCAACACCGATGCTTATTAATTACTTCAGCAGAGGCTGTACCCCATAAACTGATTAATATTGAGCACTCCGAAGCGGAGTTGTCTTTAGTGGAAATTTTACAACTTATTGAATTGAACTACATGTCAATAAAATACCTACACCAATCTAATATGCGCGTGTTCATTGGTATGATTGAACCTGAACAAACATTTTTCGTATATGAAGAAATTAATATTTAAAAATTTTTATCGATACAAATTTGGAGGTCTACATGAAACACACAGCTCTATATGCTTTGTCTATCGTATATTCATGTATATTTTTGCTATTAGGAGGATGCGATAGTACAGAGCGGTTAAAAAAATTAGTTACAGATGATCCTGACTTACAAATTGAATTAGAGTCACAGAGTTCTAACTTTTACGAAGAGTGGAAACATCTTATGTTTAAACCAGAGGAAGATTATTCTACTACTTCAAAAGCCGCTTCAAATGATAAAATTTTATTATATCAAGTATTTGCTATTGACGGTGATACCTTACAAGCAAGTATTTCTAAAAAGGACCTACTCCAATATGACATCCCTTCTTCAGTACTAAACACAGGAATTGGTGATTATGTAGAAATGAAAGTACGTTATCTTTTAATTGACACCCCTGAAAGCGTACATCCCAAAAAAGGAGAGCAACCGTTTGGGAAAGCAGCTGCCAACCGTAACATGGAGTTATTGATGCAAGATCAGGTATCTATCCAATTCGATGAAGGGAATAAAGTAGATGATTATGGTAGATTATTAGCTTATGTATATGTAGGAGACTCATTGTTACAGGAAACATTAGTGCGAGAGGGATATGCACGTGTAGGCTATATTTTCCCTCAAAGTACAACAAAATTATCTGTTCTTCAGGAAGCTGAAAAAAAAGCACAGTCTGAGGAACTTCGTATATGGTCCATTCCAAATTATGTGACGGATACAGGTTATGTAGAATAGCGAGAGGAGAAAAGTCTTTGTCATCAATTAAGCTCCCTGTAACGTTATACGATAAAACACAATCTTACATCGAATTACATTCGATCGAAGACAACAAGGTTATTCTGACATTTTGGATTTTAGGAGAGGGTATCCCCCTTAATGTGTTCATAAGTCAGGATTATACCATTTCTTTACCATTAATCCCAAATCCAATTCTTATAAAGTCTTATCTCAAGGGAGGCAGCGAGTGATGACACATCCATTTCAATTTATTGATAAACAAGAGCCTTCTATTTCTATCACACAGGCGGCACAAGAACTAGGTCTCGCCCGCAGCACCATCTATAGCTATATAAAAGATGGGTTGCTTGAATCTATTGATTCCTTTGATGGTCGCAAGAATGTAACAGTTGCAAGTGTAGAAAAATTGAAAAATACGGGTATAAATCAATCGACAGGAACCAGTTTAGGTCAATTGGCTAAAGAGCTTAACATTACCCGCTCCCGACTTCGAAAAACGATTGAACAAGCTGGATTAATCATTCCGAAAGTAAAACACGGGAATCGAGAGAAGTTTAGCATAACCGATGAAATTAAAGAGCAAATTCTAGAGTCATTAATGCTACAAAAAGAGTTCCCTAAAACTGCATTTTTCCATAGAAGATACAACATTTGCTTACATCAATTATTTTATAGTGACCTACAAGAAATTGATTATAGAATTATATATGAAGATGGTGTATGGGGCATTAACACGCCTGCAGGGATATGCGATTTCGAAATTGCTAAAGAAAGATACCGATTAAAGCCTATATATAATATCCACTCAAAATTAAGAAGCACTACACTTCAAGTTACTTTCCACATTACATTAACGGATCCTAAATTCTTTAAGTTTATGGATACCGTATATATTTTATGTGGAATAGAAAATTTATCCTTCCAATATGACGAGGGAAATCTTATTGTTAAAGCTAGAGCTGGTAGATATAAATTACTTAAGGAAGAGTTGGCCACTCGCTGTATTGATTTACAATCATTTGTGGTCGATGGAGAAGTTCAACACTTTGAAGCGGGGATGAACCTAATCAGTACTGACGTAATTGTGCCAATCACTTTATCAAAACAGCAATATGAACATTTTTCTGCCCTGGCAAGTGAAAAACAAATTAGTTGTGAAGAGTTTTTACTTAGCCGCATAGTATTGGCGAAGGAAATTAAGGACTGATAATTATGTGTATAATCTATACTTGCACTTGTGCAAAATGTAAGAAGTTAAATGCCACTGCTAAGCTTTTTCGAGTATCTGATGTGGTAGTATGTGCTAAGTGCTTCAATGACGCACTATTAATAGCTAGCCCAGCTGAATACTATACCTTAATTTCCATAAAGGAAGCTTTGCAGAATGAGCCTATAGTTATTGAATAATGAACACCGGTACGGTATACTTGAGCTATTCTAAACCGTATATTTAAAACAGGAGTACCCTGAAGAATCAAGTCGTATACCAAACGGCTTATTTGGATGGGTACTTTTTTGTTTTTATATCCATTTATTAGTGAATTTATGTACAAAACCTAAGGAGGGAACAGCGTATGAAAAAATCTACAAGAGTAGCAAAAGAAGGGGACATTGTCGCTTTTACACGTAGTAATTTCTCTTGTGAAGGCGTTGTCATTACTGTTCGTTCAGAAACAGTAATGGTGGAATTACAACCAGAATATATCGGTATGTTACGAATACCCAATAATTTAACCATAGTTAATCATAAAAATTATCAGATTCTTAAATCAGATTCACAATCCCTTAAAGACCTTGTTTCTTAATAAAAGATAAAACCAAAAACATATTTATGTTTTACTTAAGAATCAAAAAAAAAACTCGCTATTATTTAGCGAGTGAGAGTTACTTTAATTATTTAGCAATAGTTGAGGAAGCCAGTACGATTTTTCAGTGTTTGGCACCACCTATTTCAAGCCAATACTTGTCATTCTTATGTCTCTAATGTTAAGATTCTAGTATTAAATTGAAAAAAAGTCGGGTGCTTAAAGTGCTGTAACACTCTAAACACTGTTCTATCGTGACGCAACCACGATACAACACTCTCCGACTTTCCTTCGTTTGATTAAAGCAATATACTCGTATTATAACGAGATGTATTTGTTTTATCAAGTGATTCTTATTGTACCTATACTTTCTAGTTATTAGAAAATTACCAACAAGTAGGTATTTTAAATGTGAATCACATAGGAAAGTAGTGTAGTGATGTATCGTCTGAAACGATATATTACTTGCTTTTTTTCTAGAAGGAGAGACATCATTATGGAAGATCTACCGAAAAACAAAACATATACCCAAGTTAAAGCAGGTGCAAAACCTCGTGACGACCTGTATCTAAAATTTTATTACCCTGCCGTAGATCCTTTTCGAGAAGATAGTTGGGTTAATGTATTAGGTCCTAAAACATTTGTCTATTGGTTACAGTTATTGACAATGGTAGACCGTTCGCCAGCTGGGTATGATAAATATGGAAATGCACAAACAGTACCGCGATCCTTAGAGGGACTAGCTAAACTATTCGGTATCTCACGGCCTACTTTCTATAGCCAAATAATTAAACCCTTATGGAATTACGGCTTAATTGATCTAGAAGAGTGGCAGGAGCAAAAAAAAATTGGAACAAAAGCTTTAAACATTATTGTTTATGAGTATCCTATGAACCAGTTTGAGTATCAAAACAGACCGCTTAAAAAAGTAAGAGATTATGATACAGAATACCATAGTTATGCTAAATCTTATGGGCATCGTGCAAAAACGTATTTCCAAAATCAATCAGATGTTGGTGAAGGAAGCGTTGCTGCTACTCGAACAGAACAACAGGAATTAGACTTGAATAATACATCACGATTACGTGAAGAACATATTACTTTAATTGATTACCTTCAGAACCTTGGTATTAGGCAAAATATTTTAGATGAAATAGCTGAAAAACTATTAAATTATAATGAGTATACCTTTACATTAGAGGATGCAGAAAAACAACTTAAACATATGCAATTTCTAATTGATAGTAATAAACCAATCTATAATTTTCCAGAGTATTTTGTTCAGGGTCTTATTATACATAAAGATGTGGGGGATAGTTTACACACATCAGTTAATCGTATACCGAAACCAAGTGAACCTACTCGGCAAGCACCGGTGCCATTTTATAATTGGCTAGAAGAACGAAATTAAACACTAGAATATCTAAACAGCGTACGCCTTTGTACGCTGTTTTTTATTTGTAAATTTATTATTCTAGTCGTATTTTTAATTCATTTAGTAACACAAGAATAAACCCGTAAATTTTCTTACGGGTAAGGCGCAGGAAAATTTACGGGATACCCGTAAAATTATTTACGGGTTTGAATTTATTGAATTTATAGCTAAATCACACAAAAAATAAACCCGTAAATTTTCTTACGGGTAAGGCGTAGAAGATTTTACGGGTAAGGCGTAAAATAATTTTCGGGTTACCCGTAAGAAATTTTGCGCCAATAATAATCTAACACTATATAAATAATCTAATACTATGTCTTAATAAGATAACCCTATCTTTAATAAGATAATCAAGTAAGAAAAAGATGATGAAGAAGATAAATAATAATATAAATACAACTTCTTTATTTAATTGCTTACTAATAAACAAAAGTGAATCAACTAGCATTATTCTATTTCTGATAGAATGTAGATATAACAATATTTAGAAATTGAAGCGTAGGATATCCTATGGGGCTTAATGAAAGAAATGTGCAGAAATTTTTAGATTGGACATACGAAAGAGTTCTCAATGGACTTCCTGGTTCTCCATCAGTATATGAGCTTGCAGACAGTTATATCTCTAAGCATGACTCAAAAGATAAAGCAATAGACAGTCTAATAAGATGGCAACAGGGAAAAGCAGGAGCAAATGGATTTGTAGCTGGATTAGGAGGAATAGTTGCTCTTCCAATCACTTATCTGCGAACTTTGTTTCTGTAACATATATGCAAATGCGAATTATCGCTGCAATAGCATATATACGTGGTTAAGATTTAAAGGATGACCAAGTACAAACCTTTGTATATGCATGTCTTACTGGCCATTCTGCAGCAGATGTCACTCGATATTAAAGAAAAACAAGTAATAGGGATTAAATTGGAAGTAGTTAAATTAATATATCTCTTAACCAGCATGTTTGAAAGTATTTTCTTTCTTTGTGTTTAAATAAAGAAGAGTGTTGGTGCCTTTTCCAACACTCTTTCTCCTTTTCAAATCAATGCGAAATGCATATTCAAGACTGGAAGAGTTATAAACTTTAAAATAAAAATTCAGGTTTTAAAAAATTATGTGGCATTAAAGAAGTGTCAGGATTCGGTTCTTTTGGCATCAATGTACATAAAAAGGAACTTATTTGCATTTGATTTGCAATAATTACGCCATCTTCATTTTCTTTAAAATTATAAGTTTCATTTGAATTTTCGTTATAGTTTGCTCCACCCAATTTCCAAAATGCAAATCCAGCTGATGCACCTGCTTTCAATTCCTTCATACTAGTTCTATTTATTTCTTTACTGTAATCCAATTTTATTACTAAATTTTTTACAAATATAATATCCTGTGGTGTCATTTGCCAAGTCCCTTGCGTATCAGGTGGGGGAGCACCGTTAGAATAAGTTGATCCTCCAGCAGTTGGATTTTCTTTCGTTGCTGTTGGCCACCACCAGGCTCTACCTTCAAGTAAATACGGTTCAAACCATGGTCTGTCAAGATGAATACGTATATAATCGAAATTAACTTCCATTCCATTAGTATCAAATTCCAAATAGGTTCTATTTTCTACGCCACTTGCATTTGCAGAACCCCAAAATAGTTTATACGAGCCTCTTGCTCCTGCACTCCAACTTTTACTGCTAGAACTTTCATATTTTTCTGTTTCACTTGAAGTGAAAGTAAAATGATTCCATTGAAAGTCAGGTTTGTAAAAGCTATGTGGTATACACATTGTTGGTACAAATGGTGAACCTTGGGAATTTTTATTTGTATTATAAAGGTTATCGTATAGCTCTTTTAAATGATCTTTCCAACCTGATAAACCAGCACTTTCGAAAGTATCCCTTAATCTCCTGTATTTTTCAAATTCATTTTTGTAACCTAGATCTTTCCAATCATCATTTGCGTTGTTTAATGCATTTGTCAGATCATATAATCTAGAAGTATAGTCAGCAGGTCTAGGTTCTAAATTATTAAGTTCATTTATGTCTGATTGAGCTTTTTCTACGGCTAATTCATATTTTCTATAATCGTTTCGATGTACACTTATAAATTTCTTTGCTTCAGCTAATACTTTTTCTTGTTCAGGATCTAGAGTAATTGAAGGGAATGTTGCCAATTCTAAAAATTCACGCCTATATACATGGGCAAGCGAACTTCCTGTAGGAATCCAATTTGATACAGTTGCAGGTAATCGATTGACAAGAGCAGAGAATCTATATGCTTCATCCATATTATGTTGATAATCCTCTAGAAAAGCCAATTCTTTTTCGGATAAAAGATAACCACCATCTATGATAGATAGATAAGTGTTAGAGGGAAGATTTTTTCCTGACATCACTTGGTAAAATTTCTCATTAAGAGCATCCATTACGTTTTGATCCTGATTTGGCATAAACTAAACTCCTTCTCATTAATTTAATAGTTGTACAACTAATATTATTAACCAATTCCCATATAAAAATTCCACAATGTGATATAAATGTATATGGACAAGAATTTGTAGACACTAAAAAGTCATTAAATAAGGGAACTTTTTGTATATGTCTGTACATTCTTGTCCAAAGTGTCTGAAAGTTCTTGCAGGGACATGAACTTCCGGACACTCAAAATGCTATTAGATAATCATTGCTTATTAATTTGTCTAAAGGTTCTTGCCCAAAAAAAAGACAAGAACCTTTAGACTTTGTATAAAAAGGACAAGAATGTCCAGACGATCACTGTAAAAAATAAACGTCCGGAAGTTCATGTCCATATACAGTTCATGTCCTTTAGCAGGGGCTATACTATTATTATTAGATTGAGTACAACAAACATGTAACTAAATAACAATTTAGTTACATGTTTGTCGGGGCTTCCTTACCTTTTATTTACAAAGTGTAAAAATTGTAAAATGACAAATAGTTTTGGACACTTTGGAAAAAAGTTTGGGTGACTATTATTTAACAATCCTTTAGTTTCAAGCGTAATAAGACATTTCATTATTTCTAAAAATATTTGCCATTTTACACTTATTTAATCAATCCTCAGACCTTCTTCCTAATAGATAATATTTCATTTCCTGGAATTGAATCATAATTACGAACCAAGCCTCTCCAACCACTCAAATAGATATTTTGGTCTAGCTCATTCATTTATTCTTGAAGTGTAATTCTATCATTTACTAGTTTAAACCCGAAATTAACTAGTCGTTCTGCTACATTGTCGCCATGAGTTTGATTGTATTCAGTTATTACCTCTTCAATAACATTAGTCACTATAATAGGATAAAATAATCGTTGTTTTCTAATATCACCTTTCAAGGAGACACCATTTGTATTAAAAGTGATAGCAGCATCTTTAAAAATAATTCCTCCTTCATGTCTTGTTAAATCACTGTATTCGCTTCTAGGATCATTAAACAGTGCGTATGGATGTAGAGTTGTCATAATTATTAAGATTAAAATTATGTTTATATCGATATACGAGGTCTAAAACATCTGATTCGGAAAATAACCAGCGATTTTTTTCGCTTTTAATTGCATTAATCTCATTTTGGACCCAATAATTTATTTTTCTTGAATCAACTTTTTTATCAAATAAATCGATATATTCAATATTAAAAATGCTCACAACCTCTTGTGTTGTTTAAGTATACTTCTCATACAAATTGTTAATATTCAAATATTACTCCTACTCTACTTTTGTAAAAAGACAAAAAGATTTTCAAATACATTGTAGTTTAGACTATGCTGTCTATTAAATGATGCAATTTGTCCAAAATTTTTTGACGCTGTATTCGAGTCGTCTAAAACTATTTGACTTTTTACACAAAGTTAGTATATTGCTGTAAAAGATCAGATAGTGTATATAGACAAAAAATTGCAGACACGCAACGTAGTAATCTTCTACCAAGTCAAAAACGTGTGTGTTGGGTTTGTTATGACAAACTCTATCCTTGCGTGTTGTAAAAACTTATACTTGTTGGAGTGCTTTTTCTAAAAGTCCTCTAATTTTTTTACTGTTTTCCTGTCTCTTTAAACCGTTCCCTAAAAACGTCTGTTACTAATATACGTGCAATTGATTTTCCGACTATAACAATATCACCTCGTTGGATGTTTAAATCACGTAAATATTTAGGGATATGCCAGGTGTGCTTTTTAGGATGTAGTTAGTTTTCTCTTTTTCTGATGCTACAAATGAATTCGAAACCGTTAAATCGTTGATTTTATTTCGAATAATGGCACTTAGCAAGGCTCATCGGTTGTTTTTAATGTATTAATCGCTAGCTGAAATGGCTGCATCTTTTGATTGATACATGATTGTTTCTAAATGGCCGTTAGACAGCCATAGCTTGCCATCTGCTTTGTTTTTTTTGAATGACCCATAAAAATTGCCGCGCAACGGCTCTAAAGTCCTCTTCAGAGCTAGTACAAGGTTCTCCGTTGTCTTAAACAGGAGATAAGAGTTTTTCACCAAACAATTTAAACTCCGAAACATCTGTTACCCACTTATCATGTAGAATTCAAGCAAGAGCCCTTATAATTTTTGTCCAGTTTAGTGTTGACATACCACTTTAAGGTTAGACGTTTTTCCAGCGCGCATTTCTCCCTTTTGAAATTAGCTTAATTTCTCCTCCTAATTGTAAATCAGTTAAGGCTTTACTAATCGTACTTTCTGCTATATCAGGATAAATACTACCAATGTATTCTTTTGTAAAAGGTTGATCTTGATTAAGAACAAAATTCTGAATTCTCTCTATCTTAGTCTGTCTACTTATAGTATCCCGCACTCTATTATGTAGATCTTTATAAGCATCTAGAATAATAGTTAAGAATATTTTTAGCCAAAAGCTAATATTATGCTCATTACAGTACCAATTCGCTGATGATTTATAGACTGCTTCATAGTATTCTGACTCTCTTTTCTTTATATATTTATCTAAACAAACATATTTCACAAATGTATGACCACTTTTTATTAATAACAATTGCATTAACATTAGAGTTAACCTTCCATTACCCTGACTAAATGGAAATATGCAATAAAGATTGAATATAAAATGAGCAATCAACATAATAGTAGGTAATTCTTTTTTACAGTTTAATAGATTATACTGATTGCATAATTGTTCTACAGCCATTTGAATATTTTCAGGTGGAAGAGGACGATAAACATTTGAGTACATACCTTTGTCCGGCATTCATGGGATAGAGAATGGTTTTTGACGCCATTTTGCACTATCAGAAGTAATAAAATGTATTAATTGAAAATGTAATTCTTGTATAGTATCCGGACTAATAGCAAAAACATTAGATTTTTCACGCACAAGCGTCAGAGTTTCATAATAACAAAATATAGCATCTTCTGAGATCGATTGGGGTATTATATCTTCTAAAATTAGTTCTTTTAATCGTTTATTAGAAACTTTTATATCTTCATAAATTGATACATAGTTTTTTATGTACTGTAATGGCATTGCATTTTCTAGCCTAGTAAATATATCGGATCTTTGCTCTTGATAAGCAGTTAACTTTCCTTTAAATTCACTAATTTCACTAACTAAGTTTATTACTTGTTTCTCACCATTATATTTATACTGATCTTCAAAAAAATTCCTCATTTGTCCCTCCCTCTATAAATGTTGATATATCAACGGTTTGACCCGTTTTAAAAGTGATGAAAAATATTTTTTCACCAATATTACATATAATGTTTCCTAATTTTTCAATACATTGTCATTTGATGAGTACGCTTCGCTAAAGTTAATTCATTAAAATTAACTTTAATTTCCATTATATGATACACTAATGGATCCCTGCGATGCTTATGATGACGTACCCTCCCATGTCTCTTGGCGTCCTTGCGCATACATTCCTTCGTTCTACATAAGGCAGAGGCTGGCGATGCTCCTTTAGGGACTCAAAGTCGGATGGAATAAATAATGCCGGCTACTCCGTGTCATCCTTCTGTTTTCAAACTATAAAACTATTGCTGGGCTACCTCTTCGAGACAATAAAGGTCTTTCATCATTTGTCTCACATCAAAATGCACTTGTTTCTTGCATAAGGTGTGTAAAATCTTCAGTAGCTTTCCGCAGAGCACGACAATCGATTGATTCTTTCGAAGGGTATTAGTGGTGCGTGTTGTGTAATATTCATGTAATTTCTTAAAAGCTTAGTTGTGACGAAGTAACGGTATCATGACTCGAAATAAAAGAACCCGTAGCTTCCTACTTCCTCGCTTGGATATACGTTTTTGTCCTTTGCGTTGCCCAGAAGAATTTTCACGCAATGTGAGTCCCGCTAGTTTGATTAATTGGCGTGGATGTTCATACTGTGTGAGTGAACCGACTTCTGAAAGTAGCTCGACAATCGTTACGTTGCTGATGCCTGGGACGGAATTTAAGTATTCATAAACCGTCATTTCTTTTGCTAGGTCCGTTAACTGTTCTGTGTTAAAGTGTCTAATTGGCTTTGCATTAATTTGTACTGTGTGAGAAGTGTGGCGATTTCTATTCGTGCCATCACAAGTCCCTCTGTCAGCCCGATTGAGTGCTGTGCTGCTTCGACTAATTGTTTCGCTTTTGGTAGCTGAGGTGATTTCATACCCTCGACTTGCCGATATAAAAATAATAGTTCTTCGGGTGTCTTTCCTTGAAAATCGCAGGGTAATGGCGTCATTTCAAGCGCCGCATAAGCCATTTTGCCAAAGTCTTTAAACACCATCATAAATTCAGGAAAGAAACGATCAATCCAACGAATGATACGATTTTGTATGGCATTCAGATCTTCTTGAATTTTGGAGCGTAGCGTTGCACCATTTCGTAATTCAGCTTCCATGCCTTCTAGAATACGTGGATAACTAAAACGTCCATCACGTAGTAAACGTGCAATGACAAGGGCATCCTTTTGATCGTTTTTCGTTTGGAGATTGTCATCCAAACGATTGACATGATGAGGATTAACCATGACAAACGGAATCCCGTGTGTGCACTAAGATAAGCAGCGAGATTCATCCAATAATGACCAGTCGGCTCGAAACTGACTAACACTTCGCTTTTTTCATGTGCAGCACGTACAACAAGTAATCTTTCATAAAAAGCATCGATACCTTCCCTTGATTGAGAGAAAGGGAACGATTGTTGGAGCACGCGTCCTCTCTCATCAACCGCGCATGGTATGTGTACCGTTTGGCAATGTCGATACCTATGACGAGCGTTTTTTCAGTGACTTGATTAATCTTTTAGTTCGTATTAGAATTCATACGTGGGGTTCTCCTGTGTGATAGTGGGTCAATTTAGGCGTTGACAACCATGCATCATACAAGAGGACTTTTTCTTTTTCAAACCCCTGAAAATCCTTCTAACAGGAATGCTCCTTTTTTGAAATTACTATACTATCTTTTGTCACAAACATACATAGTATTATTTTTTAAAAATGTATATCTTCATTAAATCAAGCAGAAATAAAACACTCTCATTCTGTATTAGTTAAATAACTGTATAAACGTAGCGCAATATAAGATAAATACACACAATTTAAATGGTAATTCTGGTATGTCAACACTAAACTGGACAAAAATTATAAGGGCTCTTGCTTGAATTCTACGTGTGTTAAATAGCCTAATATTCCGTGATTTCAAATGTTATTAAACCAATGAACAGTATCATCAAGTTCAAGAGCGAGCTGTTCCAGAGTAGAAAAATGTGCTCCGTTAGCGAATTCGGTTTGCCACTTTGTTCCGACACGGACATATGTTAAATCACTCACGATGACAGCCAACGGCTCTTCTTGCTCAAATTGGCGCTGTAATTCATTTTTTATCGGCGCTTCATTACATGTTGAGTGATGCAGCTTATACTGTGCTACTGTATAGTTTGATACTAGTCCAAGACCTTTCATTAAACGACCAATTCGACGACGTGATACGTGTTTTGGCTCTGGTAA
>NZ_JBNFXM010000028.1:0-43638 GCF_049943995.1 Lysinibacillus sp. VIII_CA | reverse complement strand
AACACGGAAGTTAAGCTCTTTAGCGCCGATGGTAGTTGGGGGCTTCCCCCTGTGAGAGTAGGACGTCGCTAGGCACTTAAAAAGTCATGGATATATTCCATGGCTTTTTTTATTTTATAAAATAAAAAGTAGTGGTATAATTCACTAAATGTTAAATTTATACTGATGTAAGGATAATTAAAATAGACAGCACTTCCTACTTATCTTGAATGGAATGATGGAGGAATGAAAATGAAGCGTAATATGTTTTCGACTCTTTCGATTCTGTGCCTACTCCTAACATTCTTAATGTTTGGATATGATTCTACAAAATGGTATGGGAGTTTTTTTAAATTCCTCTCTGACCTGAGTATATTTACGCCATTTATACTAGGAGGAATAGGTATGGTTAGTACCTTTTTAGGTATTAAAGAATATCGTTTCATTCTTGTTGTCCTTCATTCATTCTTGTTGCTACTAATATTAGGCATCTATATAAAAGCTTTATATGGATTTTACTGAACTTGCAAGTAAAACTGCGGATATATATCTGCAGTTTTTTATATTTAACAAACAATTAATTAGTTCTTACACACTTCCTAAGGCAACTCAAGGTATAATGAAGTAACAAGTGCTAGGAAATAAATTATGTTATTGAAAGGGAGAAAAAGTTGGGAAAGAAGCAAATTTGGTATGAAGTACAAGAAAACGAATCCATTGAAGAATGTTTAGAAAGAATGCGAAACGATGGGTACATGGCAATTGGACGAAAAGAAGAGCCACTATTTCATTTAGTCGATGGTGAACCAACATTATTACGTCAAAAAATTCAATTTAAAGCTATACTTACTCAAGATATGGAATGATTTTGACTAAAATCCGAACGTTTTTTTTAGGTTATAAAAAAATGTTCGCATTTTTGCATTGACGATAATACGATCCCTTGTTAAAATATGATAAGGAAAAACAAATAAATCCCACATATATGCTAGAGGATTGGCTCTAGTGTCTCTACCCGGCACCGTAAATGCTGGACTATGCGGGAAAGCACTTTTGGCTTTTATGAGAAGATCCATGTACAAAATTGTATATGGACAAATTCTTGCCCTTATAAGTCCTCAAGTAAGCTGCTTTCACGCGTAAAGGTAGAGAGTAGTTTATTTGGGGATTTTCTTTGTAAAAAGGTAAAAATTGCAGAGCTATTTTATATAGAGGCTTGCACAATAATTGATCATTTTTCTATCGTTTAAAAGGAGCGACAATTTATGAATCCGAAAATCGGTGTCATTATGGGTAGTTCAAGTGACTGGGAAACAATGAAACATGCATGTGATATTTTAGACGAATTACAAGTACCGTACGAAAAGAAGGTTGTATCTGCACATCGAACACCAGATTTAATGTTTGAATATGCGGAAACAGCACGCAAACGGGGAATACAAGTAATTATAGCTGGGGCAGGCGGAGCTGCACATTTACCTGGAATGGTAGCAGCTAAAACAACTTTACCTGTCATCGGTGTACCAGTTCAATCACGTGCACTGAATGGGCTTGATTCACTGCTATCCATCGTTCAAATGCCTGGTGGTGTGCCTGTAGCAACTGTAGCTATTGGGAAAGCGGGAGCAACAAACGCAGGTTTACTAGCAGCTCAGATTTTGTCAACGACAGATGCAGAACTTGCTGACAAGTTAGATGCTCGACGTGAAGCTACAAAGCAGCAAGTTTTAGAAAGCACAGGTGACTTAGTGTGACAAAAATTATTTATCCTGGACAAACGATAGGTATTATAGGCGGGGGGCAGCTTGGTCGAATGATGGCTCTTGCTGCAAAGGAGTCTGGTTTTAAAATTGCTGTACTGGAACCGGCAATGGACTCACCTTGTGGGCAGGTGGCAGATGTTCGTATTGTAGCTCCCTATGATGATGAAGCTGCTTTAGAAGAACTTGCAGAAGTCAGTGATGTCATCACATATGAATTCGAAAATATTGATTATGAAGGCTTAAAGCGTTTATCACAAATGGCTTATGTTCCTCAGGGAGCTGAATTGGTACGCATTACACAAAACCGCATAACCGAAAAGGACGCGATTGTGAGAGCTGGTTGCCCAGTAGCACCATATATTGTTGCAAAAACTTATGAAGAATTAGTAGCCAATATTGATTCGATTGGTTATCCTTGTATAGTCAAAACAGCAAGAGGTGGTTATGATGGCAAGGGACAGCAGCTGTTAACATCAACTGAAGATCTTCCGTTAGCGAAAGAACTCTTTATGCATTCTCCATGTATTGCTGAAGGATTCGTACCCTTCGTAAAAGAGGTATCAGTCATTGTTCAAAGAAATGGTAGTGGTGAATCGTATTGCCAGCCAGTTGGAGAGAACATTCATGTTCATCATATTCTGCACGAAACAATTGTGCCTGCTCGCATAACAGAAAGCACAGCCCAGGCTGCCGAACGAGAAGCTTTAAAAATTGCAGATTACTTACATTTAGTAGGAACGTTAGCGGTAGAAATGTTTGTGCTAGAAGATGGTGGCATTGTGATTAATGAATTAGCACCAAGACCTCATAATTCAGGGCACTATTCAATAGAAGCGTGTAATGTTTCACAATTCCATCAGCATATACGAGCTGTTTGTGGTTGGCCATTACGTAAGCCAGAGCTTTGGGCACCATCCATTATGATCAATGTATTAGGGCAGCATGTCGTGCCATTGAGTAACTCCATTGCTAAATATCCTGAATGGTCTATCCATCTTTATGGGAAAGCTGAGGCTAAGGTTAACCGTAAGATGGGCCATGTAACGATTATGACAAAAAACTTAGAAGAAACATTACAACAAATCGAGAGTTCTGGCATTTGGTCAGAATAGAAGGAGATACGCAATGATTGAACGTTACACAAGACCCGAAATGGGCGCAATTTGGACAGAACAAAATAAATATCAAGCTTGGCTAGAGGTAGAAATCCTAGCTTGTGAGGCGTGGGCTGAAATCGGCGATATTCCAAAAGAGGATGTTGCTAAAATTCGTGAGAATGCTTCATTCGATGTGAACCGTATTTTAGAAATTGAACAAGAGACTCGTCATGACGTAGTAGCCTTTACACGTGCCGTTTCAGAAACCCTTGGTGAAGAGCGTAAATGGGTACATTATGGTTTAACTTCTACAGACGTAGTAGACACAGCACTTTCTTATTTAATCAAACAAGCAAATGATATTTTACGTAAAGATATCGTGAATTTCATTGATATTATTGCTGTTAAGGCAAAAGAACATAAACATACAGTGATGATGGGCCGTACTCATGGTGTCCATGCAGAGCCAACAACTTTTGGTTTAAAGCTGGGTTTATGGTATGAGGAAATGAAGCGTAACTTGGAACGTTTTGAAGCAGCAGCTAAAGTAATTGAAACTGGAAAAATGTCTGGCGCCGTTGGAACATATGCCAATATTGATCCTCGTGTTGAGCAATATGTTTGTGATCAACTAGGTCTAGCTGCATCACCGATTTCAACACAAACCTTACAGCGTGATCGTCATGCACAATATTTAGGTGCATTAGCTTTAATCGCTACTTCCATTGAAAAATTCGCAACAGAAATTCGTGGTTTACAGAAATCTGAGACACGCGAAGTGGAAGAAGCTTTTGCTAAAGGTCAAAAAGGATCTTCAGCAATGCCACATAAACGTAATCCAATCGGCTCTGAAAACATGGTTGGGATGTCTCGTTTAATGCGCGGATACATGGTGACTGCTTATGAAAATGTCGCTTTATGGCATGAACGTGATATTTCTCATTCTTCTGCAGAGCGTGTTATTTTACCGGATGCAACGATTACTCTTAACTATATGTTAAATCGCTTCGGTAATATTGTGAAAAACTTAACAGTATTCCCTGAAAACATGAAACGTAATATGACTCGTACATTCGGTCTTATTTACTCTCAGCGCATTTTGTTAGCATTAATTGATAAAGGATTAGTACGTGAGGAAGCTTATGATACTGTACAGCCTTTAGCTATGCAGGCATGGGACGAGCAGGTACAGTTCCGCACATTAGTGGATGCAAGTGAAAAAATCACATCTTATTTAACAAAAGAAGAGCTGGACGAGTGCTTTGATTATAACTACCACTTACAGCATGTTGATATGATTTTTGAACGTCTAGGACTTAACTAATATTTATTTCGCCAATACAAAATAAATGTTAGAGCCACCAGTAAATGCTTCAGAATTGAATCGTGGAGAACACGGTTCGATTCTGATCATTCATAAAAGCGTATCTCATAATATCAGGGGGAAAAACGAATGACTAAAGGTCAACTTTTGTATGAAGGTAAAGCAAAAAAATTGTATACAACTGAGGAGCCGAATGTGCTGCTTGTGGAGTACAAGGATAGTGCGACTGCATTCAATGGTGAAAAGAAAGAAGAAATAGAAGGTAAGGGCATTTTAAATAATCGCATTACTTCATTAATTTTCGAAAAATTACAAGGAAACGGAATTGCGTCACATTTCGTAAAACAATTATCTGATACGCAACAACTTGTAAGAAAAGTAGATATTATTCCGATTGAAGTAGTCGTTCGTAATATAGTTGCAGGAAGTTTAGCAAAGCGTATTGGTCTTGAAGAGGGGACACCTTTAAAACGACCAATCGTCGAGTTTTACTATAAGGACGATGAGTTAGGTGATCCATTCATCACGACAGAGCATATAGATGTTCTTGAGCTTGCAACGTCTGCTGAAGTATCGGCTATTTACGATAAGGCACTAGCTATTAACAAAGTTCTACAGCCAATCTTTGCTGATGTCAATGTGACGCTAATTGATTTTAAATTAGAGTTTGGCCGTGATGCTGATGGTCATGTTTTATTGGCAGATGAAATTTCACCAGATACATGTCGACTTTGGGATGCAACAACGAAGCAAAAGTTAGACAAAGATGTTTTTCGTAGAGACCTTGGTAATTTAACTGAAGTTTATACTATTATACTTTCTAGACTCGGAGGCAAATAACAATGAAAAAAGTAAAAATCTATGTAACATTACGTGAGAGCATTCTTGATCCACAAGGCTCTGCAGTACAGGGTTCTTTAGCTAAAATGGGCTACGGTGAAGTAGAGGATTTACGTATCGGTAAATATCTTGAACTATCAATTAATGATACAGAGCGTGACATTGATACTCTAGTAAAAGAAATGTGTGAAAAGGTTTTAACGAATGTTGTCATTGAGGACTACCGTTATGAAGTCGAGGAGGCTAACTAATCATGAAATTCGCAGTACTCGTATTCCCTGGGTCAAACTGTGATATCGATATGTATCATGCGATTAAAGACGAGCTAGGTGAAGAAGTAGAATATGTATGGCATACAGCAACAGATCTAAGTGGCTTTGATGGTGTATTAGTACCTGGAGGATTTTCATATGGAGATTATCTTCGTTGTGGTGCAATGGCTAATCAATCTAACATTATGGCAGAAGTTAAGAAAGTAGCAGACGCAGGTAAGCCTGTACTAGGTGTATGTAATGGATTCCAAATCCTAACAGAGGCGGGATTATTGCCAGGTGCTTTATTACGCAATACAAACTTGAAATTTATGTGCCGTACAGTGCAGCTAAAAGTGGAGAACAACAATACATTATTCACAAACCAATACGAGCAAGGTCAAATTATTCATATCCCAATCGCACATGGTGAAGGGAATTACTACTGTGATGAGGAGACATTACAATCATTAAAAGATAATAATCAAATCGTATTCACATACTCAGGTGACAATCCAAACGGTTCTTTGGAAGATATCGCAGGGATTATAAACGAGCGCGGCAATGTATTAGGGATGATGCCCCACCCAGAACGAGCTGTTGATGCACTGGTGGGTGGCGCAGACGGTTTAGCAGTATTTAAATCAATTGTGAAGCAGTGGAGGGAAAATCATGTCAACAACTAAGTTTGAGCCAACAGCACAGCAAATTAAAGATGAAAAGCTATACGCTGGAATGGGGATGTCAGACGAAGAATTTGCATTGGTAGAAGGTATTTTAGAACGCCTACCTAATTGGACAGAGACAGGTCTTTTCTCAGTAATGTGGTCTGAACACTGCTCATACAAAAATTCAAAACCGGTATTACGTAAATTCCCTACAAAGGGGCCACAAGTTTTACAAGGACCTGGGGAAGGTGCAGGTATTGTTGATATCGGTGACGAACAAGCCGTAGTGTTTAAAATGGAATCTCATAACCACCCATCTGCAATTGAGCCATACCAAGGGGCTGCAACTGGTGTTGGCGGTATTATACGTGATGTTTTCTCTATGGGGGCACGTCCTATCGCAATGCTGAACTCATTACGCTTTGGTGAATTAAAATCAGCGCGCGGTAAATTTTTATTTGAAGAAGTCGTAGCTGGAATCGCTGGATATGGTAACTGTATCGGTATTCCTACAGTAGGTGGCGAGATTCAATTCGATCCTTGCTATGAAGGCAATCCACTTGTTAATGCGATGTGTGTAGGCTTAATTGATCATAAAGATATTCAACGAGGTATTGCAGCAGGTGTTGGAAATACAGTGATGTACGTGGGTGCGAAAACAGGGCGAGATGGAATTCATGGTGCGACATTTGCTTCTGAAGAATTAACGGAGGAATCAGAAAATCAACGTCCAGCGGTACAAGTAGGGGACCCATTCATGGAGAAGCTTTTACTTGAAGCCTGTTTAGAAGTTGTGAAATCGGATGCTCTAGTTGGTATTCAAGATATGGGCGCAGCTGGTCTTACTTCTTCTTCAGCAGAAATGGCTTCAAAAGCTGGCTCTGGTGTAGAAATGAATTTAGATTTAGTACCTCAACGTGAGACAGGTATGACAGCATACGAAATGATGCTATCTGAATCTCAAGAGCGTATGCTGCTAGTCGTGAAAAAGGGTCGCGAGGATGAAATTAAGGCTATTTTTGATAAATATGATTTAGATGCGGTAGCAATTGGTCGTGTAACAGATGATAAAATGCTTCGCCTTTTACACAATGGACAAATAGTGGCAGAAGTACCTGCGGATGCGTTAGCCGAGGATGCTCCAGTTTACCATAAGCCATCTGCTGAACCTGCTTACTATGCTCAGTTCCAAGCAATTGAAAATACAGAGCCAGTTGTAACAGATTATAAAGAAACGTTAAATGCTTTATTAAAAGCACCGACAATTGCTTCAAAAGAATGGGTTTACGATCAGTACGATTATCAGGTTCGTACGTCAACTGTTGTTAAACCAGGTTCAGATGCTGCAGTTATTCGTGTACGTGGTACAAATAAAGGTTTAGCAATGACAACAGACTGCAACTCTCGCTATATTTATTTAGATCCAGAAGTCGGTGGCGCTATTGCAGTGGCTGAAGCAGCTCGTAATATTGTTGCTACTGGTGGTACACCACTTGCAATTACAGACTGCTTAAATTTTGGTAATCCAGAGAAGCCAGAAATCTTCTGGCAAATTGAAAAATCTGCTGATGGTATTTCGGCAGCATGTACAGCATTGAATGCACCAGTAATTGGCGGTAACGTATCGCTTTATAATGAGCGCTCTGGTGAAGCCGTTTATCCAACACCGACAATTGGTATGGTAGGTCTAATCGAAGACTTAGCGCATGTTACAACACAGGAAGTAAAGGGCGCAGGAGATATCGTATTTGTCATTGGTGAAACAACGACTGAGTTCGGTGGTTCAGAGCTTCAAAAATTATTAAATAATGGCGTTATTTCTGGGAAAGCACCAGCTATCGATTTAGAGATAGAAGCAGCACGTCAGCAGGCTTTATTAAAGGCTATAAAAGCTGGTATTGTGCAGTCTGCGCATGATGTGGCTGAGGGTGGTCTTGCAGTGGCTATTGCAGAAAAAACTTTCAGTGCAAATGGTCTTGGTGTTGAGGTTACATTAACAGGTTCTGCTACAACTGCGTTATTCAGTGAAAGTCAATCACGATTTGTTGTTACTGTTAAAGAAGAACATGCAGCTACATTTGTCGAAATCATCAAAGATGCTCATAAAATTGGCGTCGTAACAAACGATGCACTTGTTAAAATCAACGGGGACAAAGGTGTGCTTGTAGAAGGTACAGTGGAGGAATTCCGTTCTAATTGGAAAGGAGCAATCCCATGCTTGCTGAACTCAGAGGCTTAAATGAAGAATGTGGGGTGTTTGGTATTTGGGGTAACCCAAATCCAGCACACCTTAGTTATTACGGGCTTCATGCTCTTCAACACCGTGGTCAAGAAGGCGCAGGTATCGTCGTTTCCGATGGTCAGCACCTTCGCGCGGTAAAAGGCGAAGGACTAGTTAATGATGTTTTCAACGAAGATAAATTAAAGGCAGTGAACGGCAAAGCAGCCATTGCCCATGTTCGTTATACAACTGCTGGTGGTGGCGGTATTGAAAATGTACAGCCATTACTATTTCATTCCTCAACTGGTAGCCTTTCTATTGCCCATAACGGTAACTTAGTCAATGCGACACATCTTAAACAGTATTTAGAGCGACAAGGTAGTATTTTCCACTCTAGCTCTGATACAGAAGTGCTGGCGCATCTTATTAAGAAAAGTTCGCATTCACCATTTCGGGCTAAAGTGAAAAATGCCCTTTCTTTATTAAAGGGTGCGTATTCTTGCTTAATTATGACAAAGGATGAAATGCTTGTTGCACGTGATCCACATGGTTTACGCCCGCTCTCTCTTGGTAAGCTAGGAGAAGGCTGGGTAGTAGCTTCTGAAACTTGTGCATTTGATTTAATAGGAGCGGAGTTCGTTCGTTCTGTAGAACCAGGTGAATTATTAATTATTAACGATGAGGGTGTAAAGTCAGACCGCTTTGCTGAGATGGAAAAGCGTTCTATGTGTGCGATGGAATATGTGTATCTAGCACGTCCTGATTCGGATATTGATGGTATTAATGTCCATATGGCACGTAAACGTATGGGGAAACAGCTTGCTCGTGAATGCGCGCATATTGAGGCTGATGTTGTAACGGGGGTACCGGATTCTAGTATTTCAGCTGCTATCGGTTTTGCAGAAGAAAGTGGTATTCCTTATGAACTTGGTCTGATTAAAAACCGTTATGTAGGGCGTACTTTTATTCAACCGACACAGGAATTACGAGAACGTGGTGTGAAAATGAAGCTTTCACCAGTTGTTCAAGTTGTCAAAGGTAAACGCGTAGTGATGGTAGACGATTCTATTGTACGTGGAACAACTTCACGTCGAATTGTCAAAATGTTAAAAGACGCTGGTGCAGCAGAGGTTCACGTGGTCATTTCGTCACCACCTATGACAAACCCTTGTTATTATGGCATCGATACGTCAACACATGAAGAACTTATTGCTTCCAGTCATAATGTGGATGAAATTCGTGAAGTAATTGGTGCAGATTCTCTGACATTCCTTTCTGTTGAAGGTATGGTTGAGACCATTGCACGTCCATATGAAGATGAAAACCGTGGACTATGCCTTGCATGCTTTACAGGTAAATATCCAACAGAGATTTTCCCGGATACCATCTTACCACATGAAAAAGAACTTTTACGTTAAAAAAACATCGCAGTGAATTAGTGTCTACTAGAAGGTTGAAAAATGAATTCTAGGATACTGGTAGGCGATTTAGATGATAAGGAGGAACTCTGCGTGTCAAAGGCATATGAACAAGCAGGAGTAAATATTGAAGCGGGCTATGAAGCTGTAAAACGAATGAAATCTCATGTTGAACGGACAAACCGTCTAGGTGTCATGGGAACGTTTGGTGGCTTTGGTGGTATGTTTGACTTGTCAGAACTAAATCTAAAAGAACCTGTTCTTATTTCAGGAACTGATGGTGTTGGGACAAAGCTAAAGCTAGCCTTTATGGTAGACAAGCACGATACAATTGGTGTGGATTGTGTAGCAATGTGCGTGAATGATATCGTTGCACAAGGAGCGGAGCCGCTATACTTTTTAGATTACGTAGCACTTGGAAAAGCAGAACCTGCAAAAATTGAGCAAATTGTTAAAGGTGTTGCGGATGGCTGTGTGCAATCAGGTGCAGCTCTAATTGGTGGCGAAACAGCAGAAATGCCAGGTCTATATGAAGAGGATGAATATGATTTAGCTGGCTTTGCAGTGGGGGCTTGTGAAAAGTCTGCCATTGTGACAGGAGAAAGAATTGTCGAGGGCGATGTACTTATTGGTATTGCTTCAAGTGGTGTGCATTCAAACGGTTATTCTTTAGTGCGTAAAATTGTCTTTGCAGATCGTCAATATGCGGTGGATGCCATTGTAGAAAATTATGAGGATTTAGGACCAATCGGCGAGGCGCTATTAGTGCCAACAAAGCTTTATGCTAAGCCTGTATTAGCGGCTTTAAAAGCAGCAGATGTACACGGCTGTGCCCACGTTACTGGTGGAGGTTTCTATGAAAATTTACCACGTATGATGCCTGAAGGATTAGCTACAGAAATTGACTTAGGTTCATGGCCAGTATTACGTATCTTTGAATTCCTAAAGGATAAAGGTCAGTTAGAAGATAAGGATTTATATAATGTGTTTAATATGGGGATAGGTTTTGTCATAGCTGCTCCAGCAGCAGAAGCCGATAAAGTGATGGCAGCAGTAGAAGCAAATGGTGAAAAGGCTTATACAATCGGTCGTGTTATTAAAGGCAATGGAGTAGTGTTTAATGGAACACATGATGGGAGTTTAGTGTAATGACTGCACCAACAAAAATTGCCGTGTTCGCATCAGGGAGCGGTAGTAATTTTCAAGCCATTCAAGAGGCTATTGAACGAAAGGAACTGCATGCAAAGATTGAGCTAGTAGTGACAGATAAGCCTGGTGCATATGTAGTGACACGTGCTGAACACTTGGGGATTCCTGTATTAGCCTTGAACCCAAAAGATTTTGCCTCGAAAGCAGCTTACGAGAAAGTAATTGTCGATGCACTACATGAGTGCGATGTGAAATGGATTGTGCTTGCGGGATATATGCGTTTAATCAGTGATGTATTATTGGCGGCCTTTCCGCAGCGAATTGTTAATATTCATCCTTCCTTATTGCCAGCCTTTCCTGGGAAGGATGCTATCGGACAAGCATTGAATCATGGGGTGAAAATAACGGGCGTAACGGTACATTTTGTTGATGAAGGAATGGATACTGGCCCAATTATCGCACAGGCTGCTGTATCTGTCATTGAAGGAAATCGAGAGGCAACAGAAGCTGCTATTCATAAGCAAGAGCATTTATTATATACAAAGGCTTTACAGCAATTATTACAATAACTGAAGGAGGAGTTAGGTCGAGAACCTTACTCAACACCTAACTCTATAAATCTATGACAGCAAGTTAGTTCGTGCAAGCACGATAAAAATTAGGAGGATATTGTTGTGACAAAACGTGCATTAATCAGTGTTTCCAATAAAGATGGTATTTTAGAATTTGCAAAGGAATTAGTAGCATTAGGTTATGAAATTTTATCAACAGGCGGTACTAAAAAAATGCTACAGGACAATGCAGTAGCTGTAACGGCAGTAGATGAAGTAACGAAGTTTCCTGAAATTTTAGATGGCCGTGTTAAAACTTTAAATCCAATGATTCACGGTGGTTTATTAGGGAAATTTGATGATGACTCTCATCAGGCACAAATGAATGAGCATGGAATTGAGCCAATAGAAATTGTTTGTGTCAATCTTTATCCATTCGTTGAAACAATTTCAAAGCCTAATGTAACATGGGATGATGCGATTGAGAACATAGATATCGGTGGTCCTACAATGTTACGATCTGCTGCAAAAAACCATCAATATGTAACAGTCATCGTAGACAGCAATGACTATGCAACAGTGTTAGAGGAACTAAAAGCTGGTGGTGCCACAACAATTGAGACACGTCGTAAATTGGCTGCAAAGGTTTTCCGTCACACAGCCGCCTATGATTCGTATATCTCGAATTATTTGACAGAAGAAGAGTTCCCAGAGAGCCTAACAATGACGTATGAATTAAAGCAGAACTTACGCTATGGTGAAAATCCTCACCAAAAAGCGGCATTTTACCAAAAACGTCTAGGGTCTGATTTCTCATTAGCTTATGCCACACAATTACATGGTAAAGAGTTATCCTATAACAACATTCAAGATGGGAATGCAGCTTTGCAAATCGTGAAAGAGTTTGAAATGCCAGCTGCAGTTGCTGTAAAGCATATGAATCCTTGTGGAGTTGGAACAGGCGTCACATTAGAGGAAGCATTTGATAAAGCGTATGAGGCAGATCCAACATCTATTTTTGGTGGAATTATCGCTCTTAATATGGAAGTGGATGCAGCAACTGCTGAGAAGCTAAGCCATATTTTCCTAGAAATTATTATTGCTCCTGCTTTTTCACAAGAGGCACTCGATATTTTAACGAAAAAGAAAAATATTCGCTTATTAACAATTCCATTCGAGCAAGCTAAGCAAGATCAATTTAATGTAGTATCTGTAGAGGGCGGTCTGCTTGTACAGGAACCAGATCGCTATGGTTTTGCCAATGCAGATATAAAGGTAGTAACAGATCGTGAACCAACAAAACAGGAATGGGAAGCATTGCAACTGGGGTGGTCTGTTGTGAAGCATGTTAAATCAAACGCGATCGTTGTAACGGATTCTCAAATGACACTTGGAGTAGGCGCTGGTCAAATGAACCGCGTTGGCGCTGCTAAAATTGCCTTTGAGCAGGCTGGTGAAAAAGCAAAGGGTGCTGCATTGGCATCAGATGCATTTTTCCCAATGAGTGATACTGTTGAGGCTGCAGCGGCAGCAGGTATTACAGCTATTATTCAACCAGGTGGATCTATTAAAGATCAAGATTCAATCGATAAAGCAAATGAATATGGTATTACGATGATATTTACAGGCGTACGCCATTTTAAACACTAATTAATATTGACATAAAACAGACCGAGATGTGGGTTCATCTCGGTCTTACTCACAAAGAGGAGGATTCTCTAAAATGAATGTATTAGTAATCGGAAGTGGCGGTCGTGAGCATGCAATCGCTAGACAATTTAACATTTCTCCATCCGTTAACCAAGTATTTGTAGCACCAGGAAATGACGGGATGCGAGGCGAGGTAGAAGTAGTTAGTATTGACACAATGGATTTTGCAGGACTTGCCCAATTTGCTAAGGAAAATGATATTACTTTAACATTTGTCGGCCCAGAACAACCACTTGCTGAAGGGATTGTCGATTTCTTCACAGCTCGTGGATTACAAATTTTTGGTCCGACAAAGATGGCTGCTCAATTAGAAAGTAGTAAGTCGTATGCAAAAGATGTGATGAGTAAATACAATATACCAACAGCCGCCCATAAAACATTTACTGATGCAGAACAAGCTATTGCCTATATTAAAGAACAGGGCGCACCCATTGTTATTAAAGCGGATGGTTTAGCAGCTGGTAAGGGCGTTGTTGTGGCGATGACAGAGCAAGAAGCCATTGAAGCTGTGCAAGATATGATTGGCAATCAACGCTTTGGTGAATCATCTTCTCGCGTTGTCATCGAAGAATTTTTAGACGGGGAAGAGTTCTCCTTTATGTCCTTTGTGCATAAAGGACAAATATATCCCATGGTGATTGCACAGGACCATAAACGTGCCTATGACGGTGATAGAGGACCTAATACAGGTGGGATGGGTGCTTACTCACCAGTACCACAAATCTCACAAGAAGTTGTAGATATCGCTTACCAAACGATTGTTAAGCCAACTGTCAAAGGGATGGAGGCGGATGGCGCTTCCTTTACAGGTATTTTATATGCAGGCTTAATTTTAACGAAGAAGGGTCCTAAGGTTATTGAGTTTAATGCACGCTTTGGTGATCCAGAAACACAAGTAGTTTTACCTCGAATGGCTTCTGACTTTGGTGCATTTATGGTGGCATTAATGAACGAGCAACCCTTTGATTTGCAATGGTCTGAAGATGCTATGCTGGGCGTTGTCATTGCAGCTGAAGGATATCCTGGCGATGTTGAAAAAGGTAAAACATTACCCAATTTAGCGGAGATATCCAAGTCATATGCTGTATTCCATGCAGGTACAAAATTAGTAGATGGCCAATTTGTTGGGAATGGTGGTCGTGTTCTGTTAGTTGGGGCTAAAGCGCCTACTTTACAGGAAGCACAGGAAAAAGTATATGCTGGCATGACTAAAGAAACATGGGATCACTTTTTCTTCCGCAAAGATATTGGATGGCGTACGTTCAAAAAATAATCATTATTTTTACTAAAATTTAAAATATTTTTAATCCTCTTTTGAAACCTCTTAAAGTTTCAAACGTAAGAGGTAAGAGCCGTCTCCAAATTAGATTGGGACGGCTCCTTTGACTAAGAAGGGTTTTGAGCAGTATTCGATGTCGAATTGCTCCTTGTTGAGGAATTTTGAGTTGAAGTGCTGGTATCAGATTGCGTTGAAGCGGTATCTTGTGAACCTGAGGAATTGCCAGCTATTGCAGAAGAGAAATCCTTCATGAGTTTATCGATTTGCTCAGAGGACATAGAATTTTGCCCGCTGAACATACTTTGCATAGAGGTGTTCATGGCATTTTGCATATTGGTGCTCATGAGAGCCTTGGCAGGGCAATATTTAAAGATTCCTTCTGCCATTTTCATGGCTCCTAATGCAATCATTAATCGACCTTTTGTACAATTAGGATTTCTTGAAACTTTAGCGATACCGAATGCTGTCAAACTTGTACCCATGGCAAAACGACAAAATGCATTTTTTTCGCTTAAATTTGCTTGCTGCATCATATTACTTCCTCCTTTAGTCATTGTGGAAAAAATTAAGCGAGGTGCACTTTGCTTTATGAAAGTGCTGTGTTACGATTGAAACAAGATGATTGCATAAAGCATAAATTTTATGAAAGTATGCGATTATGCAATAGTAGTATGTGATTCAAGGTTGATTTTACACAATGAAAAATTACGTAATTTAGGAAGGAGCGAATAGCATGGATCCAGTATGGAAAATAACAAAAATACGTCAGCAATTAGCTGTAATTGATGGAAAAAAGGCGCCTGATATTGTGCTGAAAAATGCAAGGTACTTGCATAGTATGATGAAACAGTGGATTGTAGGAAACATTTGGATTTTAGGGGACCGCATTGTCTATGCTGGTGACAGGATGCCTCCTTTAATAGAAGGAACACAAGTAGTGGATTGTACAGGGAAAACAGTTGTACCAGGCTATATTGAGCCACATGTACATCCTTTCCAGCTTTATCACCCACAATCCTTTGCAGATTTTTGTGGTCAGCTAGGGACAACAACTTTTATTTCTGATAATTTAAGTTTTGTTTTAAATTTAGAAAATAAGAAAGCGTTTTCAATTTTAGATCATTTAAAAAAGTTGCCGTTTTCTTTTTATTGGTGGACTCGCTTTGATTCGCAAACTGAGTTGGAGCAGGAGGAAGAAGTTTTCTCTAACACGTCTATATTAGAATGGTTAGAGCGAAGTGATGTTTTGCTTGGGGGAGAGTTGACAGGCTGGCCTAAGCTATTACATGGGGACGATCAAATGCTTTATCGCATGCAAATGGCAAAGGGACTAGGTAAAAAAATCGAAGGTCATTTTCCAGGAGCCTCTGAGAGAACTTTAGCTCGTATGAAACTTCTTGGTGCGGATGGTGATCATGAGGCGATGATGGTGGAAGAAGTGGAACGTCGTATAATGCAAGGTTATGCTGTTACATTACGTCATTCTTCTATTCGACCAGATTTACCGCACCTATTAAAAGGAATCGTAGAAAAAGAGCTTCCTATTTTTGATCATTTAATGATGACAACAGATGGTTCACCACCTTCGTTCCATGAGGATGGGGTGATGGATAAGTGTATACAAGCAGCCCTAGATGCAGGAGTTTCTCCAATCGATGCCTACCAAATGGCTTCGTATAATGTAGCGCGCTATTATAATATGTCCAATTTACATGGTTTTATCGCGACAGGTCGCTTTGCCTCACTTAATATTTTACAAGATGAATATCATCCTGTACCTGAAAGTGTCCTATCAAAAGGCGTTTGGCTAAAACGTGATGGAGATCGTGTGCATAGGCTGGCAGCCATTGATTATTCTGCTATCCCCGCATTTCATTTAGATTTTTCATTAGACGCACAAGATTTCCAGTTTTCTATGCCTTTTGGAATTCAGCTTGTTAATGATGTCATTACAAAACCGTATAATTCATTAATTACTAGAGAAGGGCAACTAGCGGATCACGATGAGTGCTATTTAATGCTAATAAACAGGCAAGGTCACTGGCATGTTAATACAATGATTAAAGGGTTTGCAACAGGTGTTCAAGGCTTTGCATCGTCCTACTCAAACACAGGCGATATTTTATTAATCGGAAAAAATAAAGAAGATATGATCAAAGCCTTCGAAGAAATGAAGGCCATGAATGGTGGTATCGTCCTTGTAGAAAAAGGGGAAGTCATAGCAGATATACCATTATCAATTGGTGGACTTTTATATGATGGGGATGTATTGACACTAGCAGAGAAAGAAAAGGCTTTAAAGCAAGCTTTAGCAGAGCGTGGGTATCATTTAGGAGATGCTATTTACACGCTATTATTTTTACAGTCCACTCATTTACCCTATATTCGTATAACACCGAAAGGGATTTTCGATGTAATGAAGAATAAGTTATTATTGCCTGCTGTTATGCGCTAATATATGAAAGTGTAAACAGGTACTTTCATATGGAAATGTTCAAAGGAGAGTAATGCTTGTGTTCAAAACGAAGAAATTATGGATGACTATGGCATTTAGCGCTTTAGTGATCGGAGGATGCTCAAAGGATACACCCAAGGTTAAAGAAGATGATGAGAGGGTAACACAGGAAGAAAAAGTAGTTGAGGAGCAAATACAGAAACCAGCATTTGTTGCGCCACTTACAGGAGAGGCAGTGCAAGAGGAAATTACTCAACGGCCTATTGTCGTGACGATTAATAATCATCCAGCTGCACGTCCGCAATCAGGATTAGCTGCAGCGGATATCATTTATGAGATGCTTGCGGAAGGCAATGTGACTCGCTTTTTAGCAGTTTATCAAAGTGAGCTACCTGAAAATATAGGGCCGGTTCGTAGTGCACGCTCTTATTTTATCGATATAGCAAAAGGATTCAATGCCTTTTATGTAGCTCATGGTTATAGTCCAGAGGCGAAAACAATGCTCGATAATCGTGTAGTCGACAATATCAACGGAATGGCTTATGATGGTATACTTTTTAAACGTTCAAGCGAACGAGTTGCACCACATAATTCATATATTACATCGGAAAAGATCAGAAAAGGTGCTGAAATGGTAGGCGCTTCAATGAATTACAGTGAAAAAGTACTTCAGGCTTTTTATGAACCCGATGAACGTGGTAAAATAGGCATTGAAACAAGTCAAGTTGATATTTACTACGGGAATAATGAAGATTTCCACAATTCGTATGTGTATGATCATCAAAGTAATTATTATGAACGACAATCGGCTGGCGTGGACACAAAAGATATGTTAACCGGCGAAGCATTATCATTGGCAAATGTTCTATTTTTTGAAATGGATCACCAAATAGTCGATGATATTGGTCGCCAAACAATTGATTTAACTTCTGGTGGAAATGCGTACGTATTTCAAAATGGCTATTTGAGGGAAGTCAAATGGGCTAATGTGAATGGAATACCAACGGCTGTTGAGCAATCAGGGGAGCCTGTAAAGCTAGTACCTGGAAAGTCGTGGGTCCATTTTGTACCATCCTCACCAGGGTTACAAGCAATGGTGAAAACGCAGCCTTAAAGGGAGGAAAATTGCATGCAAATCGAAAAAATTCGAGGGCATCAAACAGATCAGTTATTTAAAGCAGTGTTAGAGCTGAAAGACATCGAAGAATGCTATAAGTTTTTTGATGATTTATGTACGATTAGTGAAATTCAATCGTTGGCACAACGCTTTGAGGTTGCACATTTATTACGTTTAAAGAAAACCTATGAATCCATTAAAAAGGAAACAGGTGCAAGTACAGCAACGATTTCACGTGTTCGACGTTGCTTCGATTATGGAAACGATACATATGATGAAATGCTAGGTCGTTTGTATCCTGATGAGAAACCATTTCAAGCACCAAAAGAATAGTTGAAAAAGAGACTGGGTAGATGTTCTACCCAGTCTTTTTCATTTTTTTGTGGTCCATCATAAGCTATACTTGTAAACGAATAGATAGAAAACGATAGGTGGTAAAATAAATGGATTATTTAGAATGGAGACATGTGTTCAAGTTAGATCCTGCAAAGGACATATCAGATGAAGACTTAGAAAAAATTTGTGAATCTGGAACTGACGTTATTTTAGTCGGTGGCACAGACAATGTGACATTGGATGGGGTATTAGATTTACTTGTTCGTGTTAGGCGGTTCGAAGTCCCGATAGCTTTGGAAATTTCAACGATTGATGCGATTACACCAGGCTATGACTATTACTTTATTCCGACGGTCTTAAATAGTGATGATCCAAAATGGATTAAAAATTTGCATCATGCAGCTATTAAAGAATTTGGAGATATTATGGTGTGGGATGAATTAGTAGCAGAAGGTTATTGTATTTTAAATCCGGATTGTAAAGTGGCACATGTAACAGGTGCTACAACAGATTTATCGATAGACGATATCGTAGCCTATGCACGTATGGCAGAAAATTTCTTTAAACTTCCGGTGTTTTATTTAGAGTACAGTGGAATTTACGGAAATCCAGAAGTAGTAAGTGCTGTGAAAAATGAATTGAAGCACACTAAGCTCTTTTATGGTGGAGGCATTACATCAGCCAAGCAGGCAGAGGAAATGGCACAGTATGCAGACACGGTTGTAGTTGGAAATATTATTTATGAAGATTTAAAAGCTGCACTTGCGACTGTTAAGGCTGTTAAAAATACGTTATAATTTTAGAACAAATGTTTGTAAGGCGGTGCGAAATGGAACAGTTAACAAAAAATTTACTAGCAGGAATGAATCCTGAACAAGAAAGAGCGGTCAAAACCACTGAGGGACCACTACTGATTATGGCTGGTGCTGGGTCAGGAAAAACACGAGTATTAACACATCGTATTGCTTACTTAATTATAGAAAAGGAAGTATACCCATCCAAAGTTTTAGCCATTACGTTTACTAATAAAGCTGCTCGTGAAATGCGAGAGCGTATCGACGGTATTCTTGGCAATGGGACAGGCGATAGTATGTGGGTATCTACTTTCCACTCCATGTGTGTAAGAATTTTACGTCGCAATATCGATCAACTAGGCATATCTCGTAATTTCTCCATCCTAGATTCTACGGATCAACTTTCAGTGATTAAAAATGTAATGAAGGATGAGAATATCGATCCAAAGCGTTTTGAGCCAAGAGCAATTTTAAATGCTATTAGTGCAGCTAAAAATGAGTGTATTACAGCAGATGATTACGCCGGTCATATGAATGATAAAAATCCTTATGAACAAACCGTTGCACGTGTTTATAAAGGCTATGAAAAAAGATTACGTCGTAACCAATCCCTCGATTTTGATGATTTAATTATGACAACCATTACGTTGTTCAAACGCGTACCAGAGGTGTTGGAATACTATCAAAATAAATTTCAATATATTCATGTAGATGAATATCAGGATACCAATAAATCCCAATACTTACTTGTGCAATTATTAGCTAAAAAATTTAAAAATATTTGTGTTGTAGGGGATTCTGATCAATCAATTTATCGCTGGCGTGGTGCAGATATCGGTAATATCCTTTCCTTTGAAAAGGATTATCCGAATGCTAAGGTGATTATGCTTGAGCAAAATTATCGTTCAACTAAACGCATCCTCCAAGCAGCAAATGACGTCATTCAAAATAATACAACACGTTACCCAAAAGAACTGCGTACAGAAAATGCAGAGGGAGAAAAAATTGCGTTATACAAAGCTTATAATGAGCAGGAAGAAGCACAATTTGTTGTACAAACCATCCAACAGTTGATGGAAAAGGAAAACCGTACATTTGATGATTTTGCCATTTTATATCGTACGAATGCTCAGTCACGTGTGATGGAGGAAGTACTTGTTAAATCCAATATGGTGTATCAAATTGTTGGCGGGACAAAGTTCTATGATCGAAAAGAAATAAAAGACTTACTTGCTTATTTGCGCCTTATTGCTAATAATGACGATGATTTATCACTTGCACGTATTATTAATGAACCCAAACGTAGTATAGGCGCCACTTCTTTTGAGAAAATGGCCCGTTATGCTATTGAGCAGGATCGTTCCATTTTTGATGCTATGAATGATCTTATTTTCATGGGTCTATCTGGGAAAGCGGCAAACTCAGCAGAGCAATTTTATGCAATGATTAAAGGTTTTACTGAAATGCAAGAATATTTATCGGTCACTGAAATTGTTGAGCAAGTCATTGATAAATCTGGGTACCGTACAATGCTCCAAAATGAAAAGACGATTGAAGCTGAAAGTCGTTTAGAGAATATTGAAGAGTTCTTATCTGTCACAAAAGCATTTGAGGAGCGCAGTGATGATAAAAGTTTAATAGCATTTTTAACAGATTTAGCATTAATTGCTGATATCGATGCACTTGATAAAGAGGATGCTTCCAAGGGAAATATTATTTTAATGACGATGCATGCTGCTAAGGGCTTAGAGTTTCCTATTGTTTTTATTATCGGTATGGAGGAAAATATCTTCCCGCATTCGCGCTCCCTTGATGATCAAGATGAAATGGAAGAAGAACGTCGCCTTATGTATGTTGGTGTGACGCGCGCAGAGGAACGTCTATATTTAACATGTGCACAAAGCCGAACAATTTTTGGCCGTTCGAGCTTTAATAATGCTTCACGATTTTTAGGTGAGATTTCCGAAGATATTACCGAATCCATCTCCAAAGCTGGTGCTAAAACGAATGTACCGTTTGCTACTAGCAATCGTTCAAGTAATTATCAAAAACGTACACTTGGGTCCGTTCAACAAACTCAGCCTGCCACAGCGCGCTTACAATCGACAGGCGGAGATCAGTACGGCTGGAAGGCTGGAGACAAAGCCGTCCATAAAAAGTGGGGCACAGGTATGGTTGTAAGTGTAAAAGGCGAAGGTGATAGTACAGAGCTTGATATCGCTTTTCCACAACCAATTGGTATTAAGCGATTACTGGCACAATTTGCACCGATTGAAAAAGCGTAAGCGGAGGAACGTAAATGAACGAAATAGAACAGCGAATAGCGGAGTTAAATAAATTATTACATGAATATGGTTATGCCTATTATGTACTAGATAAACCAGTCGTTGCTGACAGTGTTTATGATCAATTATTGCATGAATTGATTGCGTTAGAAGAGGCCAATCCATCACTTATTTTTCCCGATTCACCCACGCAACGTGTTGGCGGAACTGTCGTAGAGGGCTTTAAAAAGGTGACACATGATTACCCAATGCTAAGTCTATCAAACGCTTTTAACGAAGCAGATTTACAAGAATTTGATCGTAAGGTTCGACAGGCTATTGGTGATCATTTCTCCTATGTATGTGAGCTGAAAATAGATGGTCTTGCCATTTCGTTAAAATATGAAAATGGCGTGTTTGTCCAGGGTGCAACAAGAGGAGATGGTGTTGTAGGGGAAGAAATTACAGCCAATTTAAAGACCATTCATGCTATTCCTCTGCGTTTAAAAGAACCAATTACAATCGAAGTACGCGGTGAGGCGTACATGCCAAAAAAATCATTTGAAAAATTAAATGCGCAACGTGCTGACAATGGTGAAGAACTATTTGCTAACCCACGTAATGCTGCTGCAGGCTCTTTACGACAGTTAGACCCTAAAATTGCTGCAAGTCGCCAGCTATCAACTTTCATCTATGCCATTGGAGGAGATGGTGAAATCTATGGCATCGATGGACATGCAGAAATGCTTGATTATTTAGAGGATCTAGGTTTCCCTTCCAATAAGGAGCGTCAGCGTTGCTCTACAATTGAAGAGGTTATGGCCTTTATTGAGCATTGGACAGAAAATCGTCCACATCTAGCCTATGAAATAGATGGAATCGTTATAAAAGTCGACCGCTATGCTCAACAAGATGAGCTAGGCTATACGGCAAAAAGTCCACGCTGGGCCATTGCTTATAAATTCCCTGCAGAGGAAGTTGTCACGACATTACTAGATATTGATTTAACAGTAGGGCGTACAGGGGTTGTCACGCCAACAGCTATTTTAACGCCTGTTCAAGTAGCGGGGACGACGGTGCAGCGTGCTTCCTTACACAATGAAGATCTTATACGAGATAAAGATATACGTCTTGGGGATACGGTCATTATTCGAAAGGCCGGTGATATTATTCCACAAGTTGTTGGTGTGCTCATCGAGCAGCGTCCTGAAAACTCTGTACCGTTTGAGATGCCTAAAAATTGTCCGGTTTGTGATAGTGAATTGATTCGTATTGAGGGTGAGGTTGCTTTGCGCTGTGTAAATCCTGCATGCTTTGCTCAAATTGCAGAAAGCATTAAATATTTTGTGTCTCGTAATGCTATGAATATTGATGGCCTTGGAGATAAAGTGGTTGAGCAGTTATTGCGTGCGGATTTAATACATGATGTATCTGATTTATATCATTTAACCATTGAGCAATTGGTTGAGCTAGAACGGATGGGCGAAAAATCTGCAACCAATTTAGTCAATGCGATTCAAGCCTCGAAGGAAAATTCGATGGAACGTTTATTAATTGGTCTAGGAATTCGTCACGTTGGTGAAAAGGCTGCAAAAATTGTATCAGAGCAATTTGGCTCAATGGAAGCTGTCATGGCAGCAACAGAGGAACAACTTGTGGCTATCTATGAGATTGGCGATAAAATGGCATCGTCATTAGTGGAATACTTCTCCAATGATGACGCACGTGCAGTCATTGAACGTCTTGCTGAAGTGGGCGTGAATATGACTTTTAAAGGAAAAAAAGTAGAAGTAGTGGTAGGCGATAATCCTTTTGCAGGAAAAACAATTGTTTTAACTGGTAAACTTGAGCAATTGACACGTAACGAAGCAAAGGCGAAAATAGAAGAGTTAGGTGGGACTGTCACAGGTAGTGTCAGTAAAAAAACGGATCTTGTTATCGCAGGCGAGGATGCAGGCTCTAAGCTAGCAAAGGCTGAGCAATTAGGTATTGAAGTTTGGAATGAAGACAACTTAATTGAACAACTTAACCTTATCTAATAAATATACTGAAGATATAACCTCATAAAAGACATGCGTTTTGCTAAATGGTTATATCTCAGTGATTCGTCGAACCAAATTGATTATGAGTAAAGGAGCACTAAATATAATGAAGTCTTTTCGACTCATTCCAGCACTTGTAGCAGCTGCAATGTTAGTCGGCTGTGTACCTTCTAATGAAGGGGGAACAGAGCTTACGCAGGAAACACAACAAAATGAAAAAACTGAAACAACCATTATCCCCAGTATACAAATTGACGATTCTTATTATAAGACACTTATTCCTTATAAAGAGAGTGCCAGTAGAGGCCTAGTTGTATCAAATATTTTTACGAAGTATGATATGAAGGAAGTGGAAGCAGGTTTAATGCGTCTTTCGCACAATGAGTTTGACACTGAAAACTATTACTTCCAAGAGGGTCAATATTTAGCTGAAAGTACGGTGAGCTCTTGGCTTGCTCGAAGCTCTCAGACAGAAGACGGATTAAATCCACCAACAACAGATACAATGACACCCGAAGAGCGAGCAACAAAGGCACCTATTTATTTATCTCATATTGTTGAGCAAAATTACTTAACAAAAACAAAAGATAATAAAGTGAAATTAGGTGGAATTTCAATAGGTCTTGCGCTTAATTCTATTTATTATTATCAAAAAGAACAGTATGGCGAATATTACGAGAAACCAATATCAGAGTCTGAGCTTGTTGAGCAAGGGAAAAAAATGGCCGCTGAGATTGTTTCACGTTTACGTACGCGCGATGAGCTAAAGGATATTCCAATTGTTGTTGGCCTGTTTAAGCAACAACCTCGGAATCAGATTATTCCTGGAGCCTATTTTAGCTATGGTGTAGCAAAAGCTGGACAGAACAACATTGCTGATTGGGAAGGAATAGATGAAAACTATGTATTATTCCCAACAGATGATTCGCAGGATGTATACCGAGACGTGAGTAAAAACTTCAAAATCTTTAAGCAAGACGTTGATAAATATTTCTCAAATTATACGAGTGTTATTGGTACAGGTTTCTATCGCAATAAAGAAATCCAAAAACTGACGATCGAAATTCCTATCCAATTTTTCGGCAAAGCAGAAATCATTGGATTCACACAATATTTGACAGGTATATTAATCAATCGATTTAATAATATTCATGTTGAGGTGAGTATTACTTCTGTCAATGGTCCCGAGGCATTAATCAATAAAAAGGCCAATGACACGGACCCTTATGTACATGTCTATGAATAATATAGTCAGCCTTTGTGCTGACTATATTTTTATGTAGAAAGAGAGACTTAAAGGAAAACAACTGGTATAGATTCACAACACTTCGTTATAGTAGTGAAAGTTTCTATATTTTTGGTGAAAGTTGTGATTTTTAATATGAAAAATGTTATGATTATTGGCATGGTTAACTTTATCCAACCCTATTGTTATCAATAAAAACAATAAATGGAGCAAGTATTCGGAGGTGTAAAAAATGGCTAAATTAACAAAAGAAGAAGTAAAGCACGTGGCAAATTTAGCACGTCTTGCAATTACTGAAGAGGAAGCTGAGAAGTTTGCTGAACAGCTTGGTAAAATTACTGACTTTGCAGAGCAATTAAACGAACTAGATACAGCGAATGTTGAACCTACAACGCATGTTTTACCATTAGTTAATGTAATGCGTGAAGATGTTGCAGTAAAAGGTCTAGACCGTGAAGTAATGATGTTAAATGTAAGAGAACAAGAAGATGGTCAAGTAAAAGTACCAGCTATCATGTAATACTAAAACATAGGAGGATTCCTCATGACGTTATTTGAACGTTCAGCTAAGGAGTTACAAGCGGAAATTAAAGCAGGTAACTTATCAATCGCTGACTTAACGAAAGAAGCATACGAGCGCATTGCAAAGCTTGATGGCGATGTACAAGCATTCCTTGCTTCAAACGAAGAAAAAGCAACTGCACAAGCTGCTGAAATGGATAAGGTACCATTTGAAGAGCGTGGACCGCTATTTGGTCTTCCAATCGGTGTGAAGGACAATATTGTAACAGAAGGCTTAGAAACAACATGTGCCTCTAAAATTTTGGAAGGCTTTATGCCAATTTACGATGCAACTGTTGTCAACAAGCTACGTGAAGCCGGTATGATTACAGTCGGTAAACTAAACATGGACGAGTTTGCAATGGGTTCATCGAATGAAAACTCATACTACAAAACAACAAAAAATCCATGGAATTTAAATCATGTGCCAGGTGGATCTTCAGGTGCATCTGCAGCCTCAGTAGCAGCAGGGGAAGTGCCATTTTCACTTGGTTCAGATACAGGTGGTTCAATCCGTCAACCAGCAGCATACTGTGGTGTTGTAGGGATGAAACCTACATATGGTCGTGTGTCTCGTTTTGGTCTAGTGGCATTCGCCTCTTCTTTAGATCAAATTGGACCCATTACACGCAATGTTGAAGATAACGCGTTATTACTTGAGGCTATTGCAGGCTTAGATCCAAATGATTCTACTTCTGCTGACGTAGAGGTGCCAAACTATGCTGCTGCTCTTACTGGAGATGTAAAAGGCTTGCGTATCGCTGTACCAAAGGAATTCCTCGGTGAAGGTGTAGGAGAAGCAGCACGTCAATCAGTGCTTGCAGCATTAGAGGTATTAAAAGGTTTAGGTGCGACTGTAGAAGAAGTATCTCTTCCTCATTCTAAATATGCGCTTGCTGCGTATTATATCCTTTCTTCATCTGAAGCGTCTTCTAACTTATCTCGTTTTGATGGGATTCGTTACGGTTTCCGTGCAGAAAACGTGACAAATTTAATGGATCTATATAAAGAAACACGTGCGCAAGGTTTTGGAGATGAAGTAAAACGCCGTATCATGCTTGGGACTTATTCATTAAGCGCAGGTACATATGATGCGTATTACAAAAAAGCACAACAAGCACGTACACTGATCAAAGCAGACTATGACAAAGTATTTGAAGACTTTGATGTTATCATTGGACCTACATCACCAACACCAGCTTTCAAAATTGGTGAAAATGTTGATGATCCGATGACCATGTATGCAAACGATATTTTAACAATTCCGATGAACTTAGCGGGTGTACCTGCTATTTCCATTCCATGTGGTTTTGACAACGGACTACCACTAGGTTTACAAATTATAGGTAAATACTTTGATGAAGCAACTATTTACCGTGTAGCTCATGCTTTTGAACAAGCAACGGAGTTCCATAAACAAGTTCCTCAAATGTGGGAGGGAAAATAACATGAACTTTGAAACAGTCATTGGTTTAGAAGTACACGTTGAGTTAAAAACAAACTCAAAAATCTTCTCACCAGCACCTGCTCACTTTGGTGCTGAACCAAATACAAACACAACAGTAATCGATCTAGGTTATCCTGGTGTCCTACCAGTTCTGAATAAAAATGTGGTAGATTTCGCTATGCGTGCAGCTCTTGCATTAAATATGGAAATCGAACAAGAAACGAAATTTGACCGTAAAAACTACTTCTACCCTGATAATCCAAAAGCTTATCAAATTTCACAATTTGATAAACCAATCGGCAAAAATGGCTGGATTGACATCGAAGTAGACGGATACACAAAACGTATCGGTATTACTCGTCTTCATATGGAAGAAGATGCAGGTAAACTTTCACATGCGGGTGATCACTCACTAGTGGACTTTAACCGTCAAGGTACGCCGCTTGTTGAAATCGTTTCTGAGCCAGATATTCGTACGCCAAATGAAGCTTATGCTTACTTAGAAAAATTAAAATCAATTATCCAATATACAGATGTTTCTGATTGTAAAATGGAAGAAGGTTCACTTCGTTGTGATGCCAATATTTCTATTCGTCCTTATGGTCAAGAAGAGTTTGGTACAAAAACAGAGCTTAAAAACCTGAACTCTTTCAACTATGTTCGTCGTGGTTTAGAGCATGAGGAATTACGTCAAGCAGATGTATTATTATCAGGTGGCGTTATTGAGCAAGAAACTCGTCGTTTCGATGAAAAAACGGGTAAAACAATTTTAATGCGTGTGAAAGAAGGAACAGATGATTACCGTTACTTCCCAGAGCCAGATTTAGTTCGTCTTTCTATTGATGACGCTTGGTTAGAGCGCGTAAAATCAGAAATTCCTGAGCTTCCAGATGCTCGTAAAAAGCGTTATGTTGAAGAGCTAGGATTAACACCATATGATGCAGGAGTTCTTGTTATTTCTAAAGAAATTTCAGACTTCTTCGAGTCGATGATCGTCAACGGTGCAGATGCGAAACTTTCTGCTAACTGGTTGATGGGTGATGTTTCTGCTTATTTAAACGCAGAACAAAAAGACTTAAAGGATACTGCATTAACACCTGAAAACCTTGCTGAAATGGTGAAATTAATCACTGACGGTACTATTTCTTCTAAAATCGGTAAAAAAGTGTTTGCTGAATTAGTTGAAAATGGCGGTTCTGCACAAGAAATTGTAAAAGCAAAAGGCTTAGTTCAAATTTCTGATGAAGGTGCTTTACTTGCCATTGTTACAGAAGTTTTAGACAATAATGCACAGTCTATTGAAGATTTCAAAAATGGTAAGGATCGTGCTATTGGTTTCTTAGTTGGTCAAATTATGAAAGCTACTAAAGGTCAAGCTAACCCACCAATGGTCAATAAATTATTGCAACAAGAAATTGCCAAACGATAATTACTCGTTGTAACATAGTAGCCGAGAGAGCTTAATTGCTTTCTCGGCTATTATTTTTCATAAATGTAACAATATTGAAATTTATAATACTTAATAGTTGTTTAAAAGGAGTATTCATAGCAAAATATAGATTAGATAATTATAAGGGGGACGAGAACTAATGAAATCAGAACAACAATATTTTAATGAAGCTATTTCAATTCAACAATATATGGACAATATGACGACTCTTAAAGAAGAGAGTTTCCGCATTTATGACAGTTATGTAGTGCCAACAAACGATGGCTTTATTGAATTATTAAAAGACAAAAAACCTAAAATTTTAACGATTACGGAAGATTGGTGCGGAGATGCTATGTTAAACAATCCCATTGTTCGTCGTGTTGCTGAAGCAGCTGAATTGGACATGCGAACAGTTTTCCGTGATGCGGACACAGATCTAATTGATCGTTATCTAACAAACGGTGGTCGTGCTATTCCTATTTACTTGCTATTAGATAGCACTGGTGAGGTGATTGGAAAGTGGGGTCCACGTGCACCTGAATTACAAGAGCTTGTTGTAACGAAGCGTGCAAGCTTACCAGATAAAGAAGATCCCACATTTGAAGAAGCTCAAAAAGCTCTTTATGCGGAAATTCGCGAGGAAAATATAACGAACCCAACATATTGGACGTATGTTTATGACGACTTTAAAAAACAGGTGTCAAACGCGTTACAAAAATAACAAACGTAATGCAACATTTTAGCGAGTAAATCGTTGAATGAAATAGAATCTTATGAAGCAGGAAGGTATGTTATGAAACGAGCAAGAATCATTTATAATCCTACATCTGGACGCGAAGCGTTTAAGAAACATCTACCAGAGGTGTTGGAAAAATTAGAAGTAGCAGGCTATGAAACATCCTGTCACGCAACAACCGGTGAAGGCGATGCAACACTTGCAGCAAAAGATGCAGTCGACCGTGGCTTTGATATAATCATCGCAGTTGGTGGAGATGGCACTTTAAATGAAGTTGTTTCAGGTGTAAGTCCATTTGAAAACCGTCCAAAAGTTGGTCTAATTCCAATGGGCACTACAAATGATTTTGCCCGTGCTGTGCATATCCCACGAAATATTGATGAGGCGGTAGACATTATTATACAGGGCGATACATTGCCAGTGGATGTCGGTCTATTAAATGGCGAACGCTACTTCATCAATATTGCTGCTGGCGGACGCATTACGGAGCTAACATATGAAGTACCAAGTAAAATGAAAACAATGCTTGGGCAGTTAGCCTATTATTTAAAAGCAGTAGAGATGATTCCATCCATCAAAGCTTCCCATATGCGCATAGAATACGATGGAGAAGTGTTTGACGGTGATGCCATGATGTTCTTATGTGGTTTAACCAACTCTGTAGGCGGCTTTGAAAAACTTGCACCAGATGCAAGTATTAATGATGGATACTTTACATTATTAGTGTTAAAGAAAGTAAGTCTACCTGAGTTTATTCAATTGGCGGCTATGGCATTAAGAGGCGAACATTTAAATGATGATCGGGTCATTTACAAAAAAGCGAGTGTTGTCAAAGTCACGACTGAAAACGAAGTCCATCTTAATCTAGATGGAGAATATGGTGGAGACGCTCCAGCTACCTTTGAAAATTTAAAGCGTCATATCGAAATTTTTGTCCCTCTTGCAGATATTCGCGAGGAAGACCGTATTTAAAATAGGAAATGCTCATCTTTGTTTTAGCGAGGGTGAGCTTTTTTGTGTATAGGAAACGAAGTTAAAAACTCCTTGATAGGCAACTAAAATTTCGTATGAAACGATTAAAAAGATAATAGACTAAATCAAATAACCAGCAGCGAAAAATTCAATATGTAGTAAGTCCAACCTTTAGAATTAGGGATTGTGAATGAAATAAGAAAAATGTTTGGCAAATGTGCGTATATTACTTGAACAAAATTTGAAACCTTAATAATAGGCTGAAATTCCGGTCCATTATAAAGGTTTTTTTCGTTGTAATAGTGGAAAATGGGGTATGGATAAGGGAAAGGAAGTGTTGCTTTTGTATAAGTCACAGGAGAAGAAGCTTATTTGGCTAAGCTTTGGTGTTGCAATCATTATGCTACTTTCCATTCTTGGAAGAATATTTGGAAGCTAGGGGGCAATGAGATGATAAACGAATCAGCAGTCTATTGGAGTCGCGCATTAACGGAATTAACATTATCGTTCCATATTATTTATGCAACGATAGGTGTAGGTGTCCCGTTAATGATCATGATTGCTCAATGGACTGGGTATAAAAAGAATGATGAGCATTATATTTTAATGGCAAGACGTTGGGCACGTGGTTTCGTCATAACGGTTGCAGTGGGTGTTGTGACTGGTACCGCAATTGGCTTACAATTATCATTATTATGGCCCAACTTTATGCAACTAGCTGGTCAAACCATTGCTTTACCGCTTTTTTTGGAAACGTTTGCATTTTTCTTTGAAGCTATATTTTTGGGTATTTATTTATATACTTGGGACCGCTTCGATAGTCAGAAAAAGCATATGCTATTGTTAATTCCAGTTGCAGTAGGCGCATCGATGTCAGCTGTATTTATTACAATCGTGAATGCTTTTATGAATGCTCCGAGAGGCTTCGATATTGTCGACGGGGAACTTGTTAATATTCAACCCTTCTTAGCGATGTTTAACCCTGCTATGCCGACAAAGGTGGCGCATGTACTGGTAACAGCATATATGACATCTGCATTTGTATTAGCAGCTATTGCAGGATACCGAATGCTGAAAGGATCGAAACATGTATACCATAAAAAATCATTATTATTGCTGATGAAAATTGGTTTAATTTTCTCTATTGCAGCAGCTGTGATTGGAGATTTCTCGGGAAAATACTTAGCGGAATATCAACCAGAAAAATTAGCCGCAGCAGAATGGCATTTTGAAACAGAAGGTAAGGCTTCTCTTGTCTTATTTGGCGTACTAGATGGAGAAGAAGTGAAATATGCTATTAAAATTCCGTATGCTTTGAGCGTTCTTGCACATTTTAATCCTAATGAAGAGGTAATTGGATTAGATCAATTCGAGGAAGAGGATTTACCACCTCTCTATATTCATTATCTCTTTGATATCATGGTTTCTATAGGTATGTTTATGGTGCTAGTTTCATTACTGTATGTTGTAGGGAAAGCACGGGGCTGGCAGTTTATACATTCACGGTGGTATCGATGGATCATTGTGGCGGGTGGCCCACTCTCTATCATTGCCATTGAAGCAGGCTGGTGGCTTGCAGAGGTTGGACGTCAACCATGGATTCTTTATGGTTTGATGCGAACACCAGAAGGAGCCACAACGAGTGATCATGTGGATTTAATGCTGTTGTTGTTTGCAGGTGTATATGCAGTATTAGCGGTAGGAAGTATTGTCGTCTTGGTGCGAATGTTTAAAAAGAATCCAATTGAGCGTGAGATTGAAGATCGCCACTCTGAAAAAGGTGGTGACATCCTATGACATTAGAGATTCTAGGTATTTCAGTATTGTGGATATTCCTATTTGGCTATGTCATTGTCGCATCGATTGATTTTGGTGCTGGTTTCTTTAACGCCTATAGCTTACTGATAGGGAAGAATCATATTTTAACGAATATTATTAAACGGTATTTATCGCCTGTTTGGGAAGTAACCAATGTCTTTTTGGTATTCTTCTTTGTAGGGATTGTAGGATTTTTCCCGCAAACTGCTTTTTACTACGGAACTATTTTACTGATACCAGTCAGCATTTCTCTTGTCCTATTGGCTATTCGGGGTTCCTATTATGCCTTTGAATCGTATGGTACGAGAGGACATATTGGTTACACGCTGACATATGGTGTCGCAGGTTTATTAATTCCCGCATCTTTGTCTGTTGTCTTTGCTATTGCTGGTGGAGGTTATGTGGACCTCGTTAATGGGCAGCCTGTTTTAAACTACTGGACTTTATATACGAGTCCATTTGCTTGGAGCATTGTGGTACTGAGTATTGCCGCTGTACTTTACATTTCGGCAGTATTCTTAACTTGGTATGCACATAAAGCGAATGACAAGGAAGCTACGAAGCTAATGAGAAAATATGCACTTTTATGGGCAGCCCCTTTGATGGTTAGCGCGTTAGGCATCATGTATGAAATGAAGTCCATTAACCCTGAAAGTTATGGGCACATGGTGAATCTATGGTGGATGTTTGCGATATCAGCCATATTATTTATGATTACAGTGCTCCTCATTGCGCTGCGTAAAAAATACGGGCTTGCAGTTGCGCTTCTTATTGCTCAATTTGCAGTAGCATTCTTCGCTTATGGTATTGCGCAATATCCGTATTTGCTGTATCCATATTTAACAATTTATGATGGCTTCACAAGTACACAAATGGCAATTGCTTTAATTATTGCCTTTATTTTAGGACTTTGTCTCCTGCTCCCTTCACTTTATTTATTGATGAAATTATTCTTGTTCAATAAAAACTATGTGACTGGAAAAGAAGACAATCACGCATAGGAGGAAATGAGTGTATGCAAAGTTTTTTAATTTTTTATGCGCCTTTTATTGTCGTCATTCTTGGAATCTTGTGTGCATTTTGGTGGGCACCAAGGGATTATCATATAACAAAAGAGCAAGGAAAGAGTCGCGAATAGCGGCTCTTTTTTCAAGTTAGTTAGGAGAACGACATAACAGGTAAGTCTTGTTCTTTTTTCATTCGCCAACACATGCTACAATAAGGAGATTGAAATGGAGGATGTACGAATGTCAGCACCCGTGAAAAAGAATGAACGACTTTCAGTTTATATAGAAGACTTAACACATGATGGCAATGGTGTTGCTAAGGTAGATGGCTATCCATTATTTATACAAGGCGCACTTCCGAACGAAACAGCCGAAATCCATGTGATGAAAACCTTAAAAAATTATGGCTTTGCAAAAGTTGTAGATATTATTAAGCCATCACCCGATCGAGTAGAAGCTCCATGCGATTACTTTAAGCAATGCGGAGGCTGTCAATTACAGCATTTATCGTATGAGGGGCAGCTCAAATGGAAAGAAAATATGGTACGCAATGTGATGCAACGCATTGGCAAAATAGATGCACCTGTTCTGCCTGTAAAAGGAATGAAAGAGCCTTGGCATTATCGGAATAAAGCGCAAATTCCTTTCTCTGAAAATGAAGCAGGACAAGCTATTGCTGGTTTTTATAAAACGAAGACGCATAGCATTGTGGATATGGAGCGTTGCTTGATTCAAACGGGAGAAGCAGATGCAATTTTAGTAGGCTTGAAAAAAGAATTAGTGGCGATAGGCATGCGCCCCTACAATGAACTTTCCCACGAAGGAATGTTGCGCCATGTTGTCATTCGTAAAGCACGGGCAACAGGTGAGGTCATGGTTGTTCTCGTGACGAAAAAGAAAAAATTTCCACAAAAAGAAGCAGCCATTGCAGTAATTCAAAAGCTTGTTCCGAACGTCACTTCAATTATGCAAAATGTTAATCATGAGAAAACGAATGTGATTTTTGGTGACGACACATTGAACCTTTGGGGCAAGGACGTTATTATTGACACAATTGGCGACGTACGCTTTGAAATTTCTGCTCGCTCCTTCTATCAAGTCAACCCAGAGCAAACTGAGGTCCTTTATAAACAAGCACTTGATTATGCTAACTTACAAGGAGATGAACGAGTGATTGATGCCTATTGTGGAATCGGAACGATCTCCTTGTTCCTGGCACAAAAGGCAAGGGCAGTTATGGGCGTAGAAATTGTCCCACAAGCGATTGAAGATGCCAAACGCAATGCTGTACTCAATGGTTTTACAAATACTTATTTTGAGGCAGGACCAGCTGAGGAAGTTATACCTAGATGGTATAAGGAAGGAAAGGAAGCAGACGTACTGGTGGTAGATCCACCACGTAAAGGCTGTGATGAGGCACTTTTAACTACTATTTTAGAGCAGCGTCCAAAACGAGTGGTCTATGTCTCCTGTAATCCAGCTACACTAGCACGCGATCTTCGTATTTTGGAGAATGGCGGCTATCAAACACAAGAAATTCAGCCAGTAGATATGTTCCCGCATTCCACACATTGTGAAGCGGTTGCGTGGTTAGAGTTGGTATAATAGAAAAGCAGTTGATATAGAAAAAATCTATACCATCTGCTTTTTATAATTTTTCATCCACTTGTTTTTGAGTCAGAATTAAAGTTATACAGATAGTGAGAGGATTTGGAATGAACATGATAGATAATTTTTGGCGTGATTTGCCGCGTCCATTTTTTGTACTGGCACCGATGGAGGATGTAACAGATGTTGTTTTTCGTCAAGTAGTCAGTGAAGCTGGAAGACCGGATGTATTTTTCACAGAGTTTACAAATTCAGATAGCTACTGTCATCCAGAGGGGCAGAAAAGTGTGCGTGGCCGTTTGATTTTTACAGAAGATGAACAGCCGATGGTGGCACATATTTGGGGAGATAATCCTGAGTATTTCCGTCAAATGAGTAGAGGCATGGCAGAGCTAGGCTTTAAAGGTATTGATATTAATATGGGCTGTCCTGTGCCAAATGTGGCATCGAGGGGAAAAGGGAGTGGCCTTATTTTACGTCCTGATGTGGCGGCAGAATTGATTCAAGCTGCCAAAGCGGGTGGACTGCCTGTCAGTGTGAAAACACGACTTGGCTATAAGGATGTAGAGGAATGGGAGGAATGGTTAACGCATATTTTCAAACAAGATATTGCGAACCTATCGATTCATTTGCGCACAAGAAAGGAAATGAGCCAAGTTGATGCACATTGGGAGCTCATTCCTGAAATCAAAAAATTACGCGATCGTATCGCACCTAATACGCTATTAACGATCAATGGAGACATCCCTGATCGACAAACCGGGCTAGAGCTCGCCGAAAAATATGGTATTGATGGCGTAATGATTGGACGAGGTATTTTTAAAAATCCCTTTGCTTTTGAAAAAGAACCAAAGGAGCATAGCAGTAAAGAGTATCTTGACCTTTTAAGACTGCAGCTCGATCTTCAAGATCAATATGAGGAAGTACTCCCACGCTCTATCACAGGACTTCATCGCTTTTTCAAAATATATGTCAAAGGATTCCGAGGTGCCAGTGAGTTAAGAAGCCAATTGATGAACACGAAATCAACAGATGAGGTGCGTGCATTGCTTGATCGCTTTGAAGCAAATCATGTTGAATAACCTTTATTAGGGTGAGGTAAGCAGTACCCTGACACTAAACAGAAACTTGCCTTTTTTGAATGTGCATATTACAATAAAAAGTAAGTTAATAGCAGGTTTGAGTAACTGAGAGACCATTGAAAACATATGTGCCTAGCGTACATATGCTTTTGATGGTCTTTTTTATCGTTAAAATGATAAGGGAGGAAATAAATGATGAGTACAGCTTCTGCGTTACAACGACAACAAACAATAGAGGAGCTTCAAGATAGGGAGTACGATTTATTAGTAATTGGTGGCGGTATTACAGGGTGTGGTATTGCACTGGATGCTATTGCTCGCGGTCTGTCTGTAGCATTAGTGGAAATGCAGGATTTTGCAGCAGGGACTTCTAGCCGTTCGACAAAATTAGTACATGGCGGTTTACGTTATTTAAAGCAATTTGAAATAAAAGAGGTAGCAGAGTTAGGGAAGGAACGTGCCATTGTTTATGAAAATGGTCCACATGTGACAACACCTGTTTGGATGTTATTACCTTTTCATAAGGGAGGGACATTTGGAAAATACTCTACAAATCTCGGCTTGCGTGTCTATGATTTTTTAGCAGGAGTTAAACGAGCAGAGCGCCGTTATATGTTAAGTACAGGTCAAACCATTGAGAAGGAGCCATTAGTGAAAACTGAGGGATTACTTGGCGGTGGAATGTATGTAGAGTATCGTACGGATGATGCTCGTTTAACCATTGAAGTAGCAAAGGCAGCCATTGAAAGAGGGGCAACATTATTGAATTATATAAAAGCCGAAAACTTTTTATATAATGAACAGCAAAAAATAAGGGGTATTGTTGCAACGGATTTATTAACAAATCATCCAATCGAAATTCGTGCAAAGGCTGTCGTTAATGCTGCTGGTCCATGGGTGGACGATGTGCGCACAATTGAAGGGAAGCAAGCAGGGAAGCATTTAATTTTATCGAAAGGTGTGCATATTGTTTTTGATGAATCCAAATTCCCATTAAAGCAAGCTGTTTATTTTGATACACCTGATGGCCGCATGGTATTTGCCATCCCTCGACAAGGAAAAACCTATGTAGGTACAACAGATACATTTTATGAGGGCGATGCTCGCAATATGGATATTTATCAAGAAGATCGCAATTATATAATGAAGGCGATTCATTATATGTTCCCAAATGTGAAGGTGGAAGATGCGGATATTGAATCAAGCTGGGCAGGTGTTCGTCCATTAATTCATGAGGACGGAAAAAATCCATCTGAAATTTCTCGTAAGGATGAAGTGTGGATTTCACCATCGGGCCTTGTAACAATTGCAGGTGGGAAATTAACAGGTTATCGTAAAATGGCCGAAACAGTTTTAAATACGATTGCACAAGAGCTAGATCAACAATTTGGCATTAAATCTTCACCGTGTACCACAAAAAATATTCCGATTTCTGGTGGCCATATGGGCGGCTCAAATAAATTTTATGCCTTCTTATATGACCATACAAGATTAGGTAAGAAAATAGGTTTATCGGAGGAGGAGGCGAAATTCTTATCGCAGCATTATGGTAGCAACGTAGAGATTGTTTTTAATTATGTAAAGGAAGGGCATTCCATCTTACCATCATGGCTATATGCACAATTAATGTATGGGATTCATCATGAAATGGTCGTTCATCCAAATGATTTTTTGGTTCGTCGGACAGGATATATGTTCTTTCAAATGGCCACTGTTCAACAGTATGAAGAGGCTATTTTAGATGAAATGGCTAAGCAACTCAACTGGACAACACAGCAACGGACACAATATGAAGAAGATGTAAAGAAAGAAATAAAACGAGCGACAACTGCGCTATAATGAGGTAGTTATTCTCAACATAATATAAGGGTGAGCATTCACACTGTATTATAAGGGAAGGAGAGAATGGAATGCATTTTGATAATCAACAGGTGATTCCTGCTGCGCGTACCGTCAAGCAGTTTGACGAGATAATAGCAAGTCCATTCGATTATATTGTGCTATTGGAGGTGCACATTAGCTTATTGATGTCTTTAAAGCGTGAGGCATATCGACATGGAAAAAAATTAATTATTCATGCGGATTTAATTCATGGTTTAAAAACAGATAATTTTGCAGCAGACTTTTTATGTAATGATATTCGTCCAGCTGGCATTATTTCAACTCGTTCCAATATGCTAATGAAAGCCAAAGCTCGTGGAATTATGGCTATTCAACGTGTGTTTTTGATTGATACGATTGCTCTTGAGAAAAGTTATTCGATGATTGAAACAGCGCAGCCTGATTATATTGAGCTATTACCAGGCATTATTCCATCGATGATTCAGGAAATCTATGAGCGTACACAAATCCCTGTTATTACAGGTGGCTTAGTGCGTACAGTGGACAATATTGAAGAAGCATTAGCTGGTGGTGCTATCGCCGTTACAACATCCAATAGACAATTATGGGAAAATTTCAAAAAATAGTTGACTCTGTATGTTTTTTTCTCTAAAATGGACATAAGTTCATACGCACGTGGTTAGGAAAAGGAACCCACATTTGTTCAACTACATGTAGTAATGTAGTTTGATTGGATGTGGGTTCCTTTTTGTTTTCTATGGGCTATTATCACAAAGGGGGATTAAACTATGTCTACGTTTACAGCTGAGCTGGTCGGCACAATGATTCTTATTTTATTTGGTGGCGGCGTAGTAGCAGGTGCCGTGTTAAACAAATCAAAGGGCTTTGGTGGTGGATGGATTGTTATTACCTTTGCATGGGGGCTTGGGGTTGCAATGGCAGCTTATGCAGTAGGTGGAATCAGTGGTGCTCACCTAAATCCGGCACTAACCATTGCCCTTGCCACGATTGGAAATTTTCCTTGGGCAGATGTGCCATCCTATATTGCCGCACAAATGATTGGTGCATTTTTAGGGGCTACGCTTGTTTACTTTATGTATTTACCACATTGGCAGGCAACAGCAGATGCTGATGTTAAATTAGCACCATTTTCCACAATGCCAGCTATTAAGCATCCTTTATCAAATCTATTATCAGAAATGATAGGAACATTTATTTTAGTTTTAGGGATTTTAGCGTTAGGTACAAATACTATTACAGATGGTTTAAATCCATTTTTAGTTGGTTTGTTAATTATTGTAATTGGGATGGCTTTAGGGGGCCCTACCGGCTATGCAATAAATCCAGCACGTGATTTAGGTCCGCGTATTGCGCATTTTATTTTACCGATTGCAGGCAAAGGTGATTCTGGTTGGAGTTATGCTTGGATACCAGTTGTAGGTCCCATTATTGGTGGTACATTTGGTGCATTGTTTTTCCAACAAATATTCGAAGGGAAAAATAGTTTAGCATTTTGGATTGTTGCAGTGATTGTGATTGCTATTTTCATAGGAGCACAATTAACCGTTAAAAATGTTCAAGTAGAAGACTAATTTATTTGGAGGGATTTCTATGTCAGAAAAAAATATATTTTAGCGTTAGACCAAGGAACTACAAGCTCAAGGGCTATTCTTTTTGATGAAACGGGTAAAATCGTACACACAGCACAACAAGAATTCCAACAACATTTTCCACAAGCAGGCTGGGTAGAGCATCATGCAGAGGAAATTTGGTCATCTATTCTATCTTGTATTGCAACAGTGTTATCAGAAAAAGGTGTGAGTTCAAGTCAAATTGCAGGGATTGGGATTACCAATCAACGTGAAACAACAGTAGTTTGGGATAAACATACTGGCAAGCCTGTTTATAACGCAATTGTTTGGCAATCACGTCAAACGAATGATATTTGTGAGCGATTAAAGGAAAGCGGTTACAATGATTTATTCCGAGAAAAAACAGGTCTATTAATAGATGCTTACTTCTCTGGTACAAAAGTGAAGTGGATTTTAGATCATGTTGAGGGTGCTCGTGAAAAAGCGGAGGCCGGAGAATTGCTATTCGGTACAATTGATACTTGGCTAATTTGGAAGCTATCCGGTGGAAAAGTACATGTAACAGATTATTCAAATGCCTCTCGTACATTGATGTATAATATCCATGATTTAAAGTGGGATGAAGAACTATTAGAAATTTTAACTGTTCCAGCCTCAATGCTACCAGAAGTACGTCCTTCTTCTGAAGTTTATGGCTATACAGAGGAGGCATTATTCTTTGGCTCTGCTGTCCCAATTGCGGGTGCTGCAGGTGACCAACAAGCAGCACTATTTGGTCAGGCATGCTTTGAGGAAGGTATGGTCAAGAACACATATGGCACAGGTTGCTTTATGTTAATGAACACTGGAGAAAAGGCTGTGAAGTCAAATAATGGCCTATTGACTACATTAGCTTGGGGCTTAGATGGCAAAGTAACGTATGCTTTAGAGGGCAGTATTTTTGTAGCAGGTTCTGCGATTCAATGGTTACGTGATGGCTTGCGTATGTTCCGCAGTGCAAGTGAATCAGAGCAATATGCAACACGTGTAGAGTCAACAGATGGTGTGTATGTTGTCCCAGCATTTGTTGGCTTAGGAACACCATATTGGGATTCTGATGTGCGAGGAGCTATCTTTGGCTTAACACGAGGAACAGCGAAGGAGCATTTTGTACGTGCGACACTAGAATCATTAGCTTATCAAACAAAGGATGTATTAGCGGCAATGGAGGCTGATGCGAATATTCCATTAGCAAAATTACGTGTAGATGGCGGAGCTGTGGCCAATGATTTCTTAATGCAATTCCAAGCAGATTTATTGGATGTTCCTGTTGATCGCCCCATTATTAATGAAACAACAGCTTTAGGTGCAGCGTATTTAGCTGGCTTAGCAGTTGACTATTGGCATTCGACAGAGGAAATCAGCAAGTATTGGAATTTAGATCGTCAATTTACACCAAATATGAGTAATGACCATCGTGATAAAATTTATGGAGGATGGAAAAAGGCAGTTGCTGCAGCACAAGTATTTAAGTAAGTGAATCGTTTGAGAGACTGGGACATAACTATTCAATTAATGAGAAATCTGAATTCGAGGCATTCAAATTTGGATTTCTCTATTTTTATGTTGTCTCCAGATAGCTAGCTCTTAGCTAATGTCCAATGAGCCCTCAATTTTTCGATTATTTGAGCGAGGCCTTCCACTGTTCATTCCTTTTTATTTTATTCGGGCATGATTTCTTCTCAAACAGCTCACCGTATAGCTGGTTTGACTTTTCAATCAGTCTGTATGGCCATTTGCATTAGCTATTGGTGCTCTCAAGCTACAGATGCTGGTGCTGGGGTTCTTGTTTTTATGCATGGCTTTTTATTTATACAAAGCCCTACCATTAGTCATACTTGTGATATGTATCATATTTTTATTTGAGAAAGGTGAAGTAAACGTCTAATTCTTTATAGAGTTGAGCATTTTTGTTTGTTAGGAATAGAGGATTTAGAGAGATGTCAGAGAATTGTATATAAGTACCATTATATGTAATGACGTGCTTATAGGAGTTGTATGAAGATGGTTGTGACAATGAGACCGTTAAAAATTAAGTATAAAAAGTTAGCTAATCCTTTTCAGGAGTTTATGCAGATCAGTCCTAACAATAATGCCCTTACGAAGGAAGTAGTCTTTCTACGATATATTGGTATACCTGATTCTGTAGATCTTTATAAAGAAGATATTTTAAAAATGGATGAGTATTTCACAAAGCAAAGCGTATTTTATTTACGACTACATAGGCTTGAGGTCATCAATAATAAGAAAGATGCAGATAGACTGTCGGAGCTTTGGGGAGAATGGCAGGCTGCTGCTGATAGTATACAGTTACTGTATGAGACATCTTTATGCGGTAAATTAGCGAATAATCAACTCGAATGGACAAAAAAGCTTAGCTTTAAAAATATTCTCCATCTTTTTAAAGAACAACAGCCGCATGCGAATGACACTTTACTAAAAAACTTTGCAGTTAAATTTTTATATTGGATGGATTATTATTTACCACAAATTTTTTCTAAGGAAAATCAAGCATCCCCTAAAATTGTTTTTATAGGTGACATTACGCAGCATGAATCATTATTTTTATATTTCTTATCGACACTTGGCTGCGATATATGCTATATGAATCCTAAAGGGGATATCACTAATTTGTATCCTATCATAGCAGCCGCATCTAATTTGCAGAGTTGTTCGGATTACTATGAAAAAGAATTCATAATTCCTGAAATGCTCTCAATGAAAAGCATACCACCACAACAACCGACGATTCTCCCAACCCCTAGTTCTAGAATGGTTACAAGAGAAGAGTGTAGTTATGAACAGTTAGCTTCTTTAGCCACATCAGTTGTCATGATTAAAACCTTTGGAGTAGATCACAAAGTGATATGTTTTGGTTCTGGTGTTGTTCTTCATCAAGAGGGTTATATTTTAACGAACCTGCATGTTGTAAGTGGTGGGGAATATTATTCTGTGCTATATGAAAATGATTCAAACGAATATACTACGCATCAATTTGTGAAATATCATGATATACATGATTTGGCTATTTTGAAAGTGGACAGAACAAGCCAACCTTTACCTGTTAAAATGGATGGTCATTTAGTCAGAGGACAAAAGATTGTAGCGATTGGCAGTCCTCTAGGTTTATTTAATTCGATCTCTGATGGAATTGTTGCTGGATTTAGGGATATACGAAAAATGTCTATGGTTCAATTTACAGCTGCTATTTCAAACGGAAGTTCCGGTGGTGCTTTATTGGATATGCAAGGGAGGTTGGTCGGTTTAATTACAGCTGGATTTGATGATGGTCAGAATCTTAATTTGGCTGTACCAGCTCATGTTATCTATCAATTTGCTCAAAACTTTATTGAGTTACCTAGTTAGTTTCCACTATTCAACCATTGCTTTTTTATGCATAATCTTATAGAATGTAGAACGGTATAAATGAACGAAATAAATTACCTTTAATACGGTCCAGAGAGGCTGAAAAGGGCTACATGATATTCTTAGGCTTATAATATCTTTAATTTAGCATGCCCTTTTGTCTTCTCTGACTAAAGGGCTTTTATTTTTGTTCAAATACACCTCTTTTAAAGGAAGTCCTGTGAGGCTTCAAAAGAGAATGGACAAGACAGCTATAATCCATTCACCTGAACTCTAAAAGAGAAAGACAATAAACATCTGGAGGTTAGAAAGAATGGATTATCGTAAAAAAACCGTGGTCGCTTCAGTGGCCGGGTTAACGCTAGAAGGAATGGACATTATGTTTATTTCTTTTGCGATGACAATGATTATTGCAGAATTTAACATCGATCTTGCAACAGGTGGATTGATTTCATCCATCACAAATATAGGCATGCTCTTAGGTGGGATTATTTTCGGTGTGCTCGCAGATAAGTATGGTCGAGTAAAAGTGTTCACATATACGATCATTTTGTTTGCAATCGGTACAGCCCTGACAGGAGTAGCAACCAGTATTGAACAAGTTTATGTATATAGATTTATCGCTGGACTAGGTGCTGGTGGAGAATACGGTATTGGAATGGCGCTTGTTGCTGAGGCTTGGCCAAAAAATAAACAAGGAAGAGCATCTTCCTATGTGAGTGTAGGTGCACAGTATGGGGTAATATTAGCAGCTTTATTAAGCGCCGTTATTTTACCGACATTAGGATGGAGAGCACTATTCTTTATTGGTGTATTGCCAGTGATCTTTGCCTTTATTGTACGAAAAAATCTTCATGAATCACCAGAATGGCTGGCATCGCAAAAAAATGAAAGCAACATGCAAAAAAAGGGGAAATTGGCACAGCTATTTGTAACACCTCGTGTCACTATGACAACCCTTTCCCTAATATTAATGGCTACTGTTCAAATTGCAGGCTATAATGGTCTGATGATCTGGCTACCATCAATGCTCCAAAAATCGCAAGGCTTATCTGTTTCAAGCTCTGCATTGTGGACAATTAGTACGGCAGTCGGTATGATTATTGGCATGCTCACTTTCGGAAGATTTATGGATCGTTTTGGTGCGAAACGTGCATTTGGTATCTTTTTATTGGCTTCTGCATGTGCAGTCTTTCTCTACTCCTTTGCGACAGGAGCTGTGGCTATATTAATGGGCGGTGCCATTGTAGGATTTTTCTCTAATGGTATGTTTGCTGGCTACGGTGCATTAATTAGTAGCTTCTATCCTGTGCAAATTCGTAGTACAGCAACAAATACAATTTTTAACTTTGGCCGAGCAATAGGAGGATTTTCACCAATCTTTGTCGGCTATATTTTACAAAGTTATGATATGACAGTCGTCATGATTTACTTAGCAGCACTATATGGCATTTCCTTTATGGTCATGCTAACGCTTAAAGGCTCAACTGAAGCCTTGCAAACAGCTTAATTCTATTAATTACAAAAGAACGAATTCCACTTCTTCAAAAGGAGGAGTGAAGTGACCCCTAAAAGTTAGACACGGTTATTTTGATTTAGGAAGCTTGGATAAAATGAGTTCGGTATTGCACC
>NZ_JBNFXM010000027.1:0-45124 GCF_049943995.1 Lysinibacillus sp. VIII_CA | reverse complement strand
GTATAGCCAAGCGGTAAGGCAACGGATTTTGATTCCGTCATGCCTAGGTTCGAATCCTAGTACCCCAGCCATTTTTTCTTTTACGAGCCATTAGCTCAGTTGGTAGAGCATCTGACTTTTAATCAGAGGGTCGAAGGTTCGAGTCCTTCATGGCTCATCAGTATTTATTATTTTTGCGCCCGTAGCTCAATTGGATAGAGCGTCTGACTACGGATCAGAAGGTTATGGGTTCGACTCCTGTCGGGCGCGCCATAAGAACAACGGGAAGTAGCTCAGCTTGGTAGAGCACTTGGTTTGGGACCAAGGGGTCGCAGGTTCGAATCCTGTCTTCCCGACCATTTCCAAAAAATATTATGGGGCCTTAGCTCAGCTGGGAGAGCGCCTGCCTTGCACGCAGGAGGTCAGCGGTTCGATCCCGCTAGGCTCCACCATTTTAATATTTTTGGAGGTATACCCAAGTCTGGCTGAAGGGATCGGTCTTGAAAACCGACAGGCGGGTAACACCGCGCGGGGGTTCGAATCCCTCTACCTCCTCCATTTCGGGTCAGTAGCTCAGTTGGTAGAGCATTAGATTGAAGCTCTAAGTGTCGGCGGTTCGATTCCGTCCTGACCCACCATTTATGCGGGTGTAGTTTAATGGTAAAACCTCAGCCTTCCAAGCTGATGTCGTGAGTTCGATTCTCATCACCCGCTCCAAAATGGGCCTATAGCTCAGCTGGTTAGAGCGCACGCCTGATAAGCGTGAGGTCGATGGTTCGAGTCCATTTAGGCCCATCATTATTCCGAAGTAGCTCAGTTGGTAGTAGCACCTGACTGTTAATCAGGTTGTCGCAGGTTCGAGTCCTGCCTTCGGAGCCACGGCCCGTTGGTCAAGTGGTTAAGACACCGCCCTTTCACGGCGGTAACACGGGTTCGAATCCCGTACGGGTCATCAAGCATGTAGCACAGTTGTGTGTTACATGCTTTTTTTATATTCTTCATAACAGACATCAAAGCTACGTTTAGTTGCTTTTTAATGTTAGGTCTAAATCCTTTCCTTCTAATAATCCCTCTCTTTCTATAGGCTTGCTATAGGAAGCGTTACAATTCCATTTCAATCACTACGGGAACATTGTTTCATGTTAAATTTGAACAAACTATTTCATATATGAAATATGTATGTTTTTTCACTAGCTATTTTCATGGTGCTTATTGCCTTGTTCCTCTAATATGGGGATAAGTGGAGGAATCAATATGAATATACAGGAGATACAATGTTTTTTAAATCAATACCAGCAAGAACAAAATGAATCCGAACTTTGGTTAGAACATAGATTACAACAGATTAAAAGAGCAGGGGAATATAAGCCTACAACAGAAGAGCTAGTTTTTGGTGCACGAGCTGCATGGCGTAATAGCAATAAATGTATTGGACGGTTGTTTTGGCAATCGTTGCATGTAGTAGATGCAAGAGAAGTTTTAGATGAACAGAGCATTTTTCAAAAGTTACTAGAGCATATAGAGTATGCCACAAATCAGGGGAAAATCCGTCCAACTATAACAGTGTTTGCAAATGATAGAGTACGGATTTGGAATCATCAGCTAATTCGTTACGCAGGCTATGAAACAGAAGAAGGCATCATTGGGGATGCACATTCTATCACTTTTACAAAAGTATGTGAATCTATGGGCTGGAAAGGCGAGCGTACACCCTTTGATGTGTTACCACTAGTCATACAGGTAGATGGACATGCTCCACAGCTATTTACAATTCCTACAGAGTATATTTTAGAGGTTCCAATACGTCATCCAGAATCGGAAGCTGTGGAGGAATTAGAGTTAAAATGGTATGCTGTTCCTATTATTTCGAGTATGCGTTTTCAAATGGCTGGCATTGATTTTCAAGCGGCTCCATTTAATGGCTGGTATATGGGAACTGAAATTGGTGCACGCAATTTAGCCGATCATGACCGCTATAATATGCTGCCAGCTATTGCGGACATATTTAATTTGGATACTACTAAACAAGCCTCTCTATGGCGTGATCGTGCATTAGTGGAGCTCAATATTGCTGTTCTTCATTCTTTTAAAGAGGACGGTGTGAGCATTGTAGATCATCATACTGCTGCTCAGCAGTTTAAATTATTTGAGGAAGCTGAGAAATCGGCAGGGCGAGAAATTACGGGTAACTGGACATGGTTAATCCCACCACTTTCCCCTGCGACCACTCATATATTCCATAAACCTTATATAAATACTTATCATACGCCCAATTATTTTTATCAAAAACCATGTTATTAACTTGAAAGGAGTTGTTTTAAAACCAACAGCTTCTAAGTACCGTTTTGGGGGAGGGGCAATTCAAGATGTTGAACCAAAATATTTCGAATATCCCTTGGCAACAATTGACGACACCTTATGGCAGAGGAACAGACATTCCTCGTTTAATTGAACAAGAACAATATCAAGAGCTGACAGAACTAATCGAACATCAAGGAACACTTTGGCAGGTGACGCCATGGGTTTTACTTATTCTTTTAAAAAAGCTCTCAAGTAAAAATGTAGAGGAAGTCTCCTTAGCAGAAATAAAGCTTTATTTAGCTGTGGCTCATGCAATAACTGAGGATTATCAAGATTCAACACATAACGTTTCAACGATGCAGGAGCTATTGGATACGAAATATTTATGGATAGAAAATGAAGATGATGATGAGCTGGAGTGGGAGGGAGATCCACCTAGAGGTTATGAGCCAGAAGCTTTTTTAGGCTATTATTATTTTAGTTTTTTACTCCTTCAAGAGGCGATCCCTGTTTTTACTACTATTAAGGCATATATCAAGAGCGCAACAGAGGAACTTTCGGAACTACTAGCCTTACTAAAACATTAGAAAAAAGGAATTGTTATAGACAAAAAGCAGATGGTTCAGCTTCCCCATCTGCTTAAATCTAATGGACATATTCATCTTTAGATGCTCGCATGGAGCATAAGAAGAGTGTCATAGCTACAACAACAAAGAGCCAACCTGCAATATTCCAACCACCAAACAGATCATGTAGGTATCCGAAAAGAATTGGACCAATGGCAGCGAATAAATAGCCTAATGATTGTGCAAATCCTGATAGATCAGCGGCTTCAAATGCTGTACGCGTACGGAGTGTGAAGAACATCATTGCTAATGCGAATGAAGCCCCACCTGCTAAACCTAGAAGAATCATCCATAATATCCCCATAGTTGTCCACTCCATCACAACGCCGACAAATCCTACTAAATAGAACGATGTAAACATGAGGACAAGTGGTCTCTGTGAAGTCATTTTACCGGCAATAATAGGGACAACCAATGCCATGGGAACTTGTGAAAATTGCATAATAGAAAACATCCAACCAGCTTTATCAGGAGCCAATCCCTGCGCAATATAAATTTCAGGAATCCAAGCTGCTGTTGTATAAAATAATAAAGATTGTAACCCCATTGCACCTGTTACTGCCCATGTAACAGGTGATTTCCAAAGAGGTTTACCTGTTTTTTTGGAGGTAGTAGCTGGTTTTGGCTTATTTAATTTCAATTGAGGTATCCAGATTAAAATGGTTAATACGACTAATATAAGCGCCACAGCCAATGCCCCTTGCCAACCTAGTGAAGAATTAGCTATTGGATAACTAATACCAGCTCCAAGCCCCGCTGTTAAGTTCATCGACATAGTGAAAAATGCCATCAATAATCCTACATGATAAGGAAATTTTAATTTTAATAATCCTGGAATCAACACATTTCCAAATGATATTGCTACGCCAATGAGCACTGTACCAAATACAAGTAACCCTGTTGTACCGAGGGAGCGTAGTACAATACCTAAGGCCAATAAAATAGTGGATAAAAATAAGGTTAGCTCAAGACCAAGTTTTCGTGCTACAACTGGTGCGAACGGTGATATGATGGCAAAAGCAAGCAATGGTATAGTTGTAAGAAACCCGGCTAGAACATTGGAAATACCAAGGTCGTCGCGTATAAAGGATACAATTGGACCCACAACAGTTAGTGGCATGCGTAATGTAGATGCTATAAATATTACGCCAAAAACTAATAATAAAGTTGTTCCCTTCCAGCTAATTTTTCTACTTGGGAAGCTGGAGGAATGATCATTTAAATTCAAAATAATTCCCCCTGTTATAACCATTCTAATTGAACTACTATAACACTTTATCACACTATTAAAAATAGTGGAAAATTCACAAAATACAGAACTTTTATAGTTATATTGAAATGTCTTAGGTCTTATGTTAATATAGTAAACATCATAAATTTAATAATTATATGCCTCATGTTTGTATTGAGGTAGAGGTCGCGATATTTATAAGTAAGCTAATTGAAATGACAAGCATTGAAGAGATTAGCTGAAAGGAAATATTGCCGAAGTGTGAGGGGACTTGAAAACCTCATGCTGGGGCTGTCTCCGAAAGGAACAGAACTGTCACGTTTGTACAACGTGTTGAGCTATCATTTAGGAAAAACTGAGGATTAACTTAGCCATCACATTGTTCATGTGATGGCATTTTTTTGCCTCATAAATAGGAAGGAAGCTATATCGTGAGTGAAATAAAAATCAATCAGCTCGGCCATAAAGCACCGAAGCTGAAAAAAGAATTAAAAAGCCGTCATATCACAATGATTTCTTTAGGCGGTACAATTGGTACGGGGCTATTTTTGGCCAGTGGTGGTGCTATTGCACAAGCCGGTCCGGGAGGCGCATTGCTTGCCTATGCCTTAATCGGTATTATGGTATATTTTTTAATGACAAGTTTAGGTGAAATGGCTGCCTATATGCCGTCCTCAGGATCTTTTAGTACGTATGCGACAAAATTTGTAGATCCCGCTTTAGGTTTTGCACTGGGCTGGAACTACTGGTATAACTGGGCAATTACGATTGCGGCAGAGATTGCGGCAGTATCATTAATTATGAAATATTGGTTCCCAAATAGCTCATCAGCACTTTGGACAGTATTATTTATTGTGATTGTACTGACATTTAATTTATTGTCTGTAAAGAGCTATGGGGAAAGTGAATATTGGTTTGCGATGATTAAAGTGGCTACGGTCATTGTATTTATTATTATTAGCTTATTAATGATTTTTGGTATTTTGGGTGGACAAGCACCTGTAGGTTTTACAAATTTCTTTATTAGTGATGGGCCATTCCATGGAGGCTTCCTTGCAACATTTGGTATTTTCCTTGCGGCAGGATTTTCATTCCAAGGAACAGAACTACTTGGGATTACTGCAGGTGAAACAGATGATCCAGGAAAAAATATACCGAAGGCAGTAAAATCTGTGTTTTGGCGAATTATTTTATTTTATATTTTAGCCATTGCTGCTATCGGGATGTTGATTCCATTTACAGATGAGCGCTTATTATCGGAAGATATCGCTGTATCCCCATTTACACTCGTTTTTGATCGCTTAGGTATTGCTTTTGCTGCTTCCTTAATGAATGCCATTATTTTAACGGCTATGCTATCAGCAGGTAATTCTGGATTGTATGCATCTTCACGTATGCTATGGCAATTAGCAGTGGATGGTCATGCTCCTAAATTCTTTGCAAAGTTAAGTCGTCGAGGCATTCCAATTTATGCACTAATCGCAACATTAGCTGTAGGCTGTGTAGCGTTTTTAGCGTCATTCTTTGGTGATGGGGTCGTTTATATTTGGCTTTTAAATGCCTCTGGGATGTCAGGTTTTATTGCTTGGCTAGGTATTGCATTTAGTCATTATCGTTTCCGTCGTGCCTTCGAAGCTCAGGGCTTAGATCCAAAGCTATTACCGTATAAAGCAAAGCTATACCCATTCGGTCCACTATTCGCCTTTACGATTTGTATGATTGTTGTAATTGGACAGAATTACACAGCGTTTATCGGTGATACAATCGATTGGTATGGTATCCTTGTTTCTTATATCGGTATTCCCCTGTTCCTATTGCTATGGCTGGGGTACAAAATTAAACATAAAACAAAAATGCTTCCTCTTAAAGATTGTGATTTAAAAGTAGAAAATTAAACGAAAAGCTGTTCTATAAACCGTTGTATGATGGTTGATGGGACAGCTTTTTTATATATAGACCTTTAAAATTATTACTAAACCAATATCATATATATGGTAATATACTATAGATATGGAAGTGTGATTTTTGACTTTCTGGTAGGGAGAGGTGCATGGAAATGCAAAAACATATTTTACTAGTGGAAGATGATGAGGCTATTCGCGATATGGTAGCGAATTTTTTATTATTGGAAGGCTTCGATGTCACCACTGCAAATAATGGAGAAGAGGCATTACAATATTGTTTAAATCAAACTTTTGATTTAGTTATACTAGATATTATGATTCCTAAGCTTAATGGATTAGAGGTTTTAAAAGTAATTCGAGAACAGGCAGCACTTCCAATCATCATTTTGTCTGCAAAGGATAGTGATGTAGATAAAGCGCTTGGGTTGGGATTAGGGGCAGATGATTATATTGCTAAGCCATTTTCTATGCTGGAATTCTCTGCTCGCGTAAAGGCCGTTATTAGACGAGCAACAAAATACGCTGGCCAAACAGATCACAAACAAGATGTAGTAGTCATAGGCCATTTAAAGATAGATATTGTTAATTTTTCTATAAATAAAAATGGACTGGAAGTAAAGCTAACATCAAAGGAATTTGCCATCTTAAAGCTATTTGTAACAAACCGAAACCGAGTTTTTACGAAGGAGCAAATTTATCAGCTAATATGGAAAGATGCATATTATGGTGATGAAAATATTATTAATGTACATATTCGAAGGCTACGCGAAAAAATTGAAGATGATCCATCCAACCCCCAGTACATTAAAACCCTGTGGGGAATTGGCTACAAATTTGAAGGATAGCAGATATGATCATCATTCTATTCATTATCATTTTGGTGCTTATAGGAATTGTTATTTTTCAATGGAAAACAAAAAAAGAACAAAATCAGACGGTCCAATATATGTATGAAAAACTTCAAATCATCGTTCAAGAACAAAGTAACGAAAAAATTTTGGTAACTACGAGCAATACACAAGTTCAACAGCTACTTATTTCAATAAATGCTTGGCTGGACTATCACCAAAAAGTTCAGGCGACCCATCGGAAAATGGAAGATTCCATGAAAAAAATGTTGGCCAACATTTCACATGATTTAAAAACGCCCTTAACGGTTGTGCTAGGCTATATTGAAATGCTTCAGCTCCAAGGCTCAGCTAGTGAGGAAGAACGCCAAAGACTATTAGCAGGCGTGCATGCTAAAACATTAGAAGTATTAAAAATCATTCATACATTTTTTGATCTTGCCAAATTAGAGGCTGGAGATACAGATTATCCAATCACTAAAATCAATGTTTGTGAAATTAGCCGAAAAAATATATTATCATTTTACGATATGGTGACGTCGATGGGATTAGATATCAATATTACAATTCCTGAAACGCCTATGTATGCCCTTGGCAATGAAGAAGCATTAAATAGGGTTCTCAACAATCTTTTATCCAATGCTCTTGCCTATGGAGCGGATGGCAATGTAATGGGCTTAACTATAAGAAATGATGACACGAGTATTTATATAGATGTATGGGATTGTGGTAAAGGAATTGATGAATACCATATTGATAATGTATTTGAGAGAATGTACACGCTAGAGGACTCTCGCAATAAATCCTTTCAGGGGAGTGGCCTCGGTTTAACGATTACAAAGCGATTAGTGGAAATGATGGATGGTTCCATCCAGTTATCAAGTATTCCCTATAAAAAGACCATTTTTACCATTGCTTTAAAACGAATGACGTATTGAAATCACATGCTTGTAGAGCTTTTATGGTGCTTTACAGGCTTTTATTATGCGCTTAAGAAATTTGTAAGAATCAAGTAATAAATTAGAGAGCTTCATTTTTTATAATGACAATAGCCACATTTGAGGGAGAGATTGACATGACATACATTGTGAAAACAAACCAGCTTACGAAAGTGTACGAAGGAAAAGAAGTGGTTTCTGCTGTCAATATGAACGTGAAGAAGGGGGAGATTTATGGTTTTTTAGGCCCTAATGGAGCGGGTAAAACGACAGTGATGAAGATGCTAACAAATTTGACGAAGCCAACAAGCGGAGATGTTGAAATATTTGGTGAGAGGTTGACCGATCAATCGTATGAGATATTAAAAAGAATGGGAACGATTATTGAATATCCTATTTTCTATGAAAAATTAACGGCTAGAGAAACTTTAGAACTGCATTGCGAATATATGGGGTATTACAATAAGCAGGAAATAGCTCATGTACTTAACCTTGTAAAATTAACAAATACAGAGGAAAAAAGGGTAAAAGATTTTTCACTAGGGATGAAACAAAGACTAGGTATTGCCCGTGCTATTATTACAAAGCCAGAGCTCCTAATTTTAGATGAGCCAATTAATGGACTAGACCCTATTGGGATTAAAGAGTTGAGGGAGCTTTTCAAAATGCTCTGTATGGAGTATGGCATTACAATTATTATCTCTAGTCATATATTAGGGGAAATTGAACAGTTGGCCGATACAATTGGTGTCATCAAGGAAGGTAGACTCATTACTGAAGTAACGATGGATACGATAAATCGTAATCAAGCCGACTATATTGAAGTGATTGTAAACGATGGCAAGAAGGCTGCCTTTATTTTAGAAAGTAAATTAAAAATGGCTAATTTCAAGCTGATGGATGACAATTCTATACGAATTTATGATTTGACAGTATCCCAAAAAGTTCTAACAAAAACATTGATTGAACATGACATTGAGATAGAGGAGATTAGCAAGAAAACAAGCACATTAGAGGATTACTTCCTTAAGCTAATAAATGGAGGGATTGTTCATGCTTAATTTAATGCGTTTAGAAATGAAAAAATATCATTTAAGCTCCTATTTTAAAAGTGCTATGTTTGCTAACATTATTATTTTAGGTTTTATGTTTATGATTTTATTTATTTCTAAAATAGAAGAGGAAGTTGGTATTGAAAATTATGAAATGGCTTTAAGTGTCATTGATTCATTTGTCAGAGCGGTATTTATTATTTTTGCAGCTACTTTAATAGCTAAGCTGATCATTGGAGAATATAAGTTTAAAACAATCACATTGGCCTTCATGTATCCTGTAAGCCGAAAGAAATTAATCGCTGCTAAGCTTGCAATTGTCATGATTTTTACCTTTAGTGTAATCATCATTTCCAATGTCTTGATTACAACCATCTTTTGCATCGTAAGCGATAAATTTGATTTAATTCCTGATGTATTATCTAATACTTTAATCATGCAACATATACCATCTGTATTCATGAATGCAATTGCTGCCTCAGGGATAGCATTAATTCCGTTGTATTTCGGTATGAGAAAATACTCTATTCCAGCAACAATTATTTCAGCTATTCTAATTGTATCAGTGACTTCATCCAATACAGGTAACTTCACATTAAATGACATCATTATTATTCCAATCTCACTAGCAATCTTAGGTGTTAGTATTGCCTACCTAGCTATCCGTAATATTGAGAAGGTCGATGTTTAATGAAAGAGCCAGTATAAGTTTTGTTGATATCGAACGATGATGATAGCAATTTGATCGTTTGTAACACTCACATAGTTGGTCTTGTAAAATAGGTAACTAAACTTATTAAATATAAAAAGAAATTAACGTATAGCAATAAAAATAAGTAATTAGAATCCCATAATAGAAATTTAATTAAAATAGAAAAGGAAGTGGCCAATAAAATAGTTAATAACAGATTTCCTTTTTTGGCATAGTGGCATTGTATAACTATTAATACAATAATAATAAGTATAGGAATATAAAATTTCATGAAAAAAACCTCCTATTTATAATTAAAAAATTACTAAAATGTAAATGTGTGTCATAAAAATCTTATATTTATTTGGAGGTGATTACAATGAAATTAAGAATTCTACACTTGTTGCTGTATTATCAACTGTAGTTTCTGCAACTGCTTCAGCTGCCCCACAAGATGTGTCTACTTAAGGTTTCCCTTTTGCATGCACCGGTCCTTGTAGGGATAGATAATATCCGAGAGTATTAAAATCAGCTATAATTGTCTCCTATAGATGGTTATAGATTATCAACAAAAAGGCATCGAGATTTTTCTTCTCGATGCCTTTTGTTAGTCTATTAATTCACTATTTTATCCAAATATTGTTTCGCTTAGTAAGTAAATATTTAATGCCACTACGATCACAACTACAAACCAGCCTAAAATAGTAGTAATACGGTGGTTCACTAAACCGCCCATAATGTCCCGTTTGCTTGTAAACATAACGAGAGGGACGAGGGCAAATGCAATACCAAAAGATAACACAACCTGACTAAGAACAAGCGCATAGGTTGCGTTTACACCAGATGCAATAATCGCTAGCGGCGGGACCATTGTAATGGCTCTCCGTAAATAAAGTGGTATTTTTCGTTGAATAAAGCCTTGCATCACTACGTCACCTGCTAATGTCCCTACAGAGGAGCTAGCTAGCCCAGCAATAAGTAAACCAAGACCAAAGGAAACGGCAGCCATTGGACCGAGAGCATCCTTTAATCCGTTATAGGCAACGTCTAAATCCTCTACTACGATTCCTTGTGTGTGAAATACTGCTGCCGCGATAATGAGCATACTCATATTGATGGCTCCAGCAATAATCATAGCGATGATAATATCAATAAATTCAAAACGGAAGATTCTTCTTTTTTCTTCTTCATTACGACCGATAATACGACTTTGTGTTAAAGAAGAATGTAAGTAAATAGCATGGGGCATGACGGTCGCACCTAAAATACCAGTTGCTAATAGTAATGAGTCCACCCCCTCAAACTGAGGTGTGAACATACCAATTGCTACTTCGCCCCATTCTGGCTGAGCTAAAAACGTTTGGAAGGCAAATGCTAAAACCACAATTAAAACCATACCAGAAATGCCTGCCTCAAATGCTCTGAATCCTCTTCTTTGAAGCTCTAGAATAGCAAATGATCCAATCGCTGTAATGATAGCTGCTGGAAGCATAGGGATATTAAATAACAAGTAAAGCCCTAATGCTGCTCCGATAAACTCAGCAAGGTCGGTAGCAATAATGACTAATTCAGCCTGAATCCAAAGAAATATAGATGTTTTTTTAGAAAAATGTTCACGTGCCACCTCAGGTAAATTTTTCCCTGTCGCAATCCCAAGCTTTGCAGATAAGGATTGGATGAGCACCGCCATTAAATTAGAAAAGGCTATTACCCAAAGGAGTAAGTAACCATACTGAGAGCCAGCTGTAATATTTGTGGCAAAATTGCCAGGATCAATATAGGCGACCGCTGCAATGAATGCAGGCCCAAGAAAAGGCAAAAAACGTCGCCAACCTTTTATATCTCCATCTAAAACTGCCTCGGCAGACGATTTTGTGACTTGTTTATATACCATATTGTTCCCTCATTTCAAAAAGTATCGTTCGAGAAATAAAGTTTCCTAGAGGAAAATGAGATAATAGTATTCTAACGCTAGGATTAGAAAAAGGGAAGCGCTTTGCTTAAAACTTTAAAAAAATAAGTATGCACACTTCTCATCAATTTCTAATTAGACTTTCCTTACCTCTATCGTTTACGATGAAAGAAAAGGTGAAGGACTGATTCGACGTGAGCAATCGAATTTTAATTATAGAAGATGAAGAAAATATTGCGAGAGTGCTGCAGTTAGAGCTTCAATTTGAAGGCTATGAAGCGGTGATAGCCCATACAGGAGCAGATGGTTTATTGCAATATCGTGAGGAGCAATGGGATTTAATCTTACTGGATATTATGTTACCCGAAATGAGTGGTATAGATGTGCTAAAGCGGATTCGCGCAACAGAATCAAAGACCCCAGTTATCATGCTAACTGCTAAAAGTGAGGTAGAGGATAAGGTAAAGGGCTTGGATTTAGGAGCTAATGATTATGTGACAAAGCCCTTTGAAATTGAAGAATTACTGGCCCGTATCCGTAATGCACTACGGTTTTCTCAAAATGCTAGTCCAACAAAGGTCGGTGTATCGTTTGGACAGTTATCGATCAATGAGCAGACAAGAGAAGTGATTTATTATGGTAAGGAAATCCAGCTGACTCCTAGAGAATACGATTTATTGCTGTATCTTATGAAGCATGCTAAGCAGGTGCTCACAAGGGAACAAATATTAGAGACGGTATGGGGCTTTGATTACTACGGAGATACAAATGTTGTGGATGTTTATATTCGTTATGTACGCCAAAAGCTTGAAATCGCAAATGCAACGCCCATTATTCAAACAGTTCGTGGTGTAGGTTATGTGCTAAAGGAAAATAAATCATGAAGCTTAAAACAAAAATTCATCTACTGACCACTTTGTTAATGCTAGTAATTTTAGTGGCAACTAATAGTGGAATTTATTTTTTGTACGAGAAATTTGCCTATAATACGGAATATAGTCAACTTCATACACGAGCGAATGATTTAAGCTCAACATTAAGTCAGTTAAATGCACAAACCAACCTACAGCAAGTATTAAGAGCGTATATGCCAGCTGGTGGTGCAATCTATGTTTATGATGGAGACAATTTGAAGACGAAGGTTCAGGCTACTCTAGATATGCCCGATGTTACTTCCATTACCTATACAATGCCTACTATTTGGATAGATGGGACAATTGTGGACATCACCTTACAACAATCCATGGAGGAAGTAGAAAGTACATTGGATTTATTAAAGGCTATTTTGATAGTCGTGTCCATTATTGCCACCATTCCAATCTTTTTAGCGAGCCTGGCACTTGGTCGCCTAATTTTGTTACCACTAGAACGCTTAAATGCGACAATGCGCAAAAGTGCATCGACGGGGAAATATGAAAAAATGGACATCCCGGCTAAAGGTGGGGATGAATTAGCAAAAATTAATCGAACTTTCAATATGATGATGGAGAAGCTTGAACAGCACTATCAAAAGCAACAGGAATTCGTTTCAAATGCTTCTCACGAATTAAAGACGCCTATTACTGTCATCGAAAGCTATGCAAAGTTACTCTTACGAAGAGGCTTTGACAATCGTGAAGTAGCGCAAGAATCGCTTCAGGCTATTGCAAATGAGTCTTCTCGTATGCATGAAATGGTATTGCAATTGTTAGAGCTAGCAAAAAATAATGAGCATATAGAAATTCATATTGAACAGCTAGAGCTAGCTCCCTTTTTAAATAAAGTAGCTGCACAAATGCAGCAGGCGTATCATAGAGCTTTTATAGTCGATGCAAAAGCACCACAATTTATCTATAGTGATGAAAAAATTTTGAAGCAATTACTCTTTATTTTGCTTGATAATGCTAGGAAGTATAGTGAGGGGGATGTTTATATTTCCACAGCAGAAACTACTTCACACGTGCGAATGACTATTCAGGACTTTGGCGTCGGTATTCCTAAGGAGCATATTCCGCATTTGTTTGAGCGTTTTTACCGTGTCACAGAGGATCGCAATCGTAAAACAGGTGGTTCTGGTTTAGGGCTTGCGATTGCACATAATCTTGCAGGACAATTGGGCATCACCATAGATGTGGAAAGTACAGTTGGGGAAGGATCAAGTTTTACCTTATGTATACCGAAGGAGGGGCAGCAATGAAAAAGTGGGTTGTACTAATTATTGTAATTGTCCTTCTTTGTAGCGGAGTGCTTTGGTTTATTCAAAATCGCTATTTTCAAAAGGAGTCTCTCAGTGAAGAAGAGGCGATTCGCCATATCGAAGCTATTTATAAAGGTCAAGTTTCAGAAGTAAAGAAACATGGAAATACATTTGAAATACAATTTACACGTGAGAATTTGAAATATACAGCCATGCTTGATGTTACAACACAGCAGGTTTCTGATCTAACGTTGCAAAAAGGGCAAAGTAAATTATTGTTAACAGAAAATCAAATAAGAAAAATGGTGAAAGAAAAATATGGTGAGGTAGAAAGCGTCATGCTCACGGAAACCATTTATACCGCACGTGTTGAAAAGGAACATAAGCAAAAAGATATCACAGTAGATGGCTATTCGGGTGAAGTGTTATCTGAAAAAGATGTAGAACCATTAAATCAGCCTGAAAACCCCCACATTATTACCGAACAGCAAGCCATTGATATAGCGCTGCAACAATTAACCGGGAAGGTGGATTCTGTAGATTTTGAAGATACGGCGGAGGGCGGTTATTATTTAGTTGAAATTGAAACAGAGCATGAAGAAGCCACGTTCCAAATTCATGCTGTATCTGGAAAGGTCCTTTCTGTTTCATGGGACGATTAAAGAGTTTTCTCATGAAATTCTAATGTTCCTCTTATAGTTCTATCATCTTTGCTTGGTAAGCTAAAAGCAGATAAAACAAAGGAGAGATGAACATGAAAAAAATAATTATGATTCCTGCATTAGTGGTGACTCTTGGTGTTGGAGCGGCGATTGGCTCTACAACTTTATTATCAGGAAGTGCACAAGAAAAAAAGGTCCTATCCATGCAAAAAATCGAAAAGAAGGCATTGGCAGTAGTAGAGGGGACAGTAGTAGATATTGAACTTGATCAAAATAACTACCGCTCTGTTTATGAGGTAGAGGTGCATACTGATACAGATGAGTATGATTTAAAATTCGATGCCTATACCGGAAAATTACTTAAGCAGAAGAAAGAGCGTCAAGATGACGACGATAATGAATGGGTTAACACTAATACTGCTACCAACCTTATAAGTAAAGAAAAGGCTATTGAAGCGGCTCTAACAAAAGCAAAGGGTACAGTAACAAAAATTAAATTAGATGATGGGATTTATGAAATCGAGTTAAAAGATGGCCAATATGAATATGAGGTTGATGTTGATCCGATTACAGGAGAAATTGTTAATTTTGAAAAAGATATGGAAGACTAATATTGGTTGTTGCCTTAAAAGTAGAGCATACTTTTAAGGTTTTTTTTGTTGTAAAATCCCTTTAAATTAGGTGTTTGCGAGGAAATTAATTTCTACCACGGATATTTACCATGAGTTCAAAATGTCTATGTATTTCACTTGTGAAAAAGAAAAATTTTCTTCTTTACTTTTTTAATTGACAGGCGTAATATGGCATCATTATTAAAGTTTCAAATTTCTAAATCGCTGAAGCAAACTAGACGCGGGGGACCCATTTTTGACGGAGTGCATAAGCAATTCTAGGGGTGAATCTCTTCTTTTGAAGGGTAGGGCTACTCAGGCCCGAATCCGACAGCTAACCTCGTAAGCGTTAAGAGCAGAAAAGTTGGAGCTTGGCAGACAGATGAGCGTCTACAAGTCTTATTTGGTGATGACTTGTAGGCGTTTTTTGATCTCATTTAGGAAGGCGAAACACAATCTAAGAAACTAGAAGGTGTTTATTGATGAAATCCTCATTTAAACGTTATGTAATCGGCAAACCATTAAGATCCGATGCGTTAGGGGAACAAAAGCTTAGTAAAACAAAGGCATTGGCCATATTATCGTCCGATGCTTTGTCTTCCGTAGCCTATGGACCAGAACAAATTTTAATTGTCCTGATGACTGTGGGAACATTAGCATTTTGGTATTCTTTACCGATTGCTGCAGGGGTTGTTGTCCTTTTGGTGGCACTGACTTTATCATATCGTCAGGTTATTTTCGCCTATCCACATGGAGGTGGCGCTTATATAGTATCTAGGGAAAATTTAGGTGTGAATGCGGGTCTTGTAGCAGGAGGCTCATTGCTCGTTGATTATATTTTAACGGTAGCGGTAAGTGTATCTGCAGGTACAGACGCAATTACATCGGCATTTCCAAGTCTGCATCCATACAATGTGCTAATCGCTATTATATTTGTGATTTTTTTAACGATCTTGAATTTACGTGGTGTAACAGAGTCCGCCTCTGTTTTGGCATATCCAGTCTATCTGTTTGTAGTCGTTATGTTAGTGTTAATTGGGTTGGGGCTCTATAATGTTGCAACAGGTCAGGTGCCAGCAGAGCTGCATCCAAAGATTGGTACTCCAGTAGCAGGGATTAGTTTATTTATTTTATTAAAGGCATTTGCGTCAGGAAGCTCAGCCTTAACAGGTGTAGAGGCTATCTCGAATGCCATTCCTAATTTTAGAAATCCTGCCCCTAATAACGCTGCTAAAACATTGTTAGCGATGGGGGGAATCTTAGCGGTTTTATTTATCGGTATTGTTAGTTTAGCGTATTTTTACGGAATTGCGCCAACTTCGGAAGCGACAGTCGTTTCCCAACTGGCAGAAGCAAGTGTTGGTCGAAATATCTTTTATTATATAGTACAGGGTGCAACAGCGATGATTTTGGTACTTGCAGCAAATACGGGCTATTCTGCATTTCCTCTACTTGCTGTCAATTTATCAAAAGACGGTTTTATCCCGAGAATATTTCAAATGCGTGGGGATCGCCTTGGTTATTCGAACGGCATTATGATGCTAGGGCTAGCAGCCATTATCTTAATCATCTTATTTGATGGGACAACGGAACATTTGATTCCACTCTATGCTGTTGGGGTATTTATTCCGTTTACATTAGCGCAAACCGGTATGATGAGAAAATGGTGGCGTGAAAAACCTACTGGCTGGATGGCAAAATTTACGATCAATACAATGGGTGCAGCCATTTCATTCATCGTAGCGATGATGTTTTTTGTGACAAAAATGCCTCAAGTATGGCCAGTGTTTGTCTTTTTACCAATTATCATTTTCGTATTTCATCGAATCAAGCTTCATTATCAAGCCGTTGGAGAGCAGCTGAGATTGAGTAAAGAGGAACTGGCAACCATTGAGGGCAATGTTTTCATTGTACCAGTAGCTGGTATAACGAAGGTGGTTGAAAATTCTCTTCATTATGTGAAATCACTAAGGGTTGATAAAGTTATTGCCTTTTATGTGGCTTTCGATCCAGCAGATGCAAAAGCCTTCGAAGAAAAATGGCAGGCTTGGCAACCAGATATTCGATTAGTAACCTATTATTCAGCATATCGTAGCATCACACAGCCATTGATAAAATTTATTGATAAAGTGGACCATCAATGTGCGAAAACAGGTCATAAAGTAACGGTTGTTATCCCTCAATTTTTACCGAAAAAAGGCTGGCATCATATGCTTCACAACCAATCAAGCTTATTAATACGTACGACATTGTTATTTCACAGAAATGTCGTGATTATGACAGTACCTTTTCATTTATCAAAATAATGCTAGCATGCTAGAAAATTGTCTGTTATAATCAGTACGTTGATTGAAAACACGAACGTTTACAATTGAAAAGTCGCAGAATACCATTAAATTCCGAAAAATCAAACTTTTTTTAGTAGAAGTTATAGGCTTCTACCGAATATAGTGATGAATTGGGTATTCTGATAGATTCATACAATTTTACTCATATAATAGCGAGGATATGGCTTGCAAGTTTCTACCGATTTACCGTAAATAAATCGACTATGGGTAGCAATGCTTTTAGAGAACTTCTTACATGATGTTTTCTATTCCTTTCGACGTTTTAACGCTGAATGCTTTGCTCCACTCGTAGCTGAATGGGACCAAGGTGTTCAGCTTTTTTTATTAATATTTAAGAAAGAAGGATATGACAGAAATGAAGTTATTACACGACAAAATTATGCAAGAGGGTAAAGTTCTATCTTCTTCAGTATTAAAAGTAGATTCATTTTTAAACCATCAAATTGATCCATTGTTAATGAAAGAAATTGGCCACGAATTCGCAAACCGCTTTGCTGACCAAGTAATTACAAAGATTTTAACAATAGAATCTTCAGGTATTGCTCCTTCTGTCATGTTAGGACTAGAAATCGGTGCACCAGTAGTGTTCGCTCGTAAACGTAAATCATTAACACTTTCAGATAACCTTTATACGTCAAAAGTACATTCATTCACAAAAAATGAAACAAATGATATCTCAGTATCACGTAATTTTTTAAGTGAGGACGACAATATTTTAATTGTTGACGATTTCTTAGCAAATGGTGAAGCAGTAAAGGGCTTACTTGATATTGCGGCTCAAGCGGGTGCCCATGTTGTAGGAGTGGGCATTGTTATTGAAAAAGGCTTCCAAGATGGGGGCAAATTATTACGTGAGCAAGGTGTCCGCGTAGAATCATTAGCGATTGTAGATTCTCTTGAAGATGGCAAAGTGACATTTGCTACGGAGGCTCGCGCGTAATGAATACCTTTAAATCAACGACGCTAGCAATTCAACATTTACTTGCGATGTATGCTGGAGCCATCCTAGTGCCACTTATAATTGGAGGGGCAATTGGCTTTAATTCAACACAAATGACGTATTTAGTGGCGATTGATATTATGATGTGCGGGGTTGCAACACTTTTACAAGTTTACTCGGGTAAATTTATTGGTATTGGTTTGCCTGTAGTACTTGGTTGTACATTTACAGCGGTAAGTCCAATTATTGCTATAGGTACAAACCCAGAGCAAGGTATCACAGATATTTATGGTTCCATTATTGCATCTGGTTTGATTGTCGTGATTATTGCCGGCTTCTTCGGGAAGCTAGTGAAATTTTTCCCACCAGTAGTAACAGGATCTGTCGTTTCTATTATCGGTATTTCTTTATTGCCAGTAGCTTTAAATAATATGGCAGGTGGACAAGGAGCAGAGGATTTTGCATCCGGCTCAAATATTGCATTAGCATTTATTACGCTAGTAATCATATTAATCGTCTATCGTTTTTCTACAGGCTTTATCCGTGCTATTTCCATTCTAGTTGGGCTAGTAGCGGGTACCATCTTAGGGGCATTCATGGGCAAGGTTAATTTTCACCCAGTAGCAGAAGCGGATGTATTCCATATGGTACAACCATTCTACTTTGGAATGCCAACATTTGATGTAACAGCTATTATTACAATGACTCTTGTAGCTATGGTATCTCTAGTTGAATCATCTGGTGTTTATTTTGCACTAAGTGATATTTGTAATAAAAAACTAGATTCAAAAGATTTGGCTCGTGGCTATCGCTCAGAAGGTCTTGCATCTGTAATCGGTGGAATTTTCAATGCCTTTCCGTACACAACATTCTCACAAAATGTAGGACTTACACGTATGTCAGGCGTAAAAGACCGCAAAGTCATTTACATCACGGGTGGTCTACTGGTAGCACTTGGCTTCCTACCCAAAATCGCAGCATTAACAACGATTATTCCAACGTCTGTATTAGGTGCGGCCATGCTTGCGATGTTCGGTATGGTCATTACACAAGGTATGGGTATGCTAGTACCTGTGATGAACGAATCTGCTGAAAATGCGATGATTGCTGCGATTGCAGTAAGTTTAGGTGTCGGTGTATCCGTCGTTCCTGGTATTTTTGATGCTCTACCAGATAAAGTGTCTATTTTAACTTCTAACGGTATCGTCTGTGGTTCAGTCACAGCGATTATCTTGAATATTTTATTCAATATGATTGGACCAAAGCATAAAAAAGACCCGATGCATGGGGAAGCATAAAGAGATAATGCAATGATATTTATCAGAATATCCCACATATTTTGATGAAAAAAATGTTGTAAAGTCGCCTGTTTTTTAACTATTAATTTAGTTGAAGGTAGGGGGCTTTTTTCTATGCGTAAAAGTGTGCATGTTAGAAAAGATGTTGAAGATATTATGCTACTAAAAAAGTGAAGAGAGTAGAATAATATAATGAACATTACCGATTTTTTATTCAATGGTTAGAGCACCCTGGATACTAAATAGGGTTCTTCCTTTTCAAAGAAATTTGTCATCTTTTTCTATTTTAAATAGAAGAGGTAACATGGCTTTTACTAAACTATATTTTGAACTTGAAAGTGACCAAAGCTAATGTCGTTTGAGTAATACAACAGCTTTTTTACTATATATTTATTTTAGCCGTTGATGTTTAGAATTGAATGGCGAGGGAATTTATAAATAAGGTATTTTTAATAGAATGTAACACTCTATTTCAACATACACTTATATATAACTACTCTTAGAAAGGTCTAGTATAAATGCAAAGTATCGTTTTGATTTTAATACTTCAATTAGTATATGTACCCTTTTTAACGTTACGTACAATATTTTTGGTGAAAAACATTACTTTCCTTGCTGCCATATTCGGTATGCTAGAGATGCTCGTGTATGTATTTGGCCTTTCGCTTGTTTTTAGTGGGAAACAAAGTATGTTAGCTATGGTCGTTTATGCAGTTGGTTTTGGTTTAGGTATTTTTTTAGGAGCCAAAATTGAACGAAAGCTGGCGATTGGTTATGTTTATACAACAATCAATACTCAAAATAAGAATGAAGAGCTTGTAAGGTTTCTCCGTAATGAGGGATTTGCTGTGACGATTTATGTTGGAGAGGGGCGAGATAGTAATCGCTATAAATATGAAATTTTAACAAAGAGAAATCGAGAGACGGAACTCTTTCAAATAGTAGAGCAATTTGAACCTAATGCATTTATAATTTCGTATGAGCCGAAGTCATTTAAAGGTGGTTTTTTACTAGCTCGTATGAAGGCTAAGCAAAAATAATTTTTAAAAGTAAAGACCTTAGCTATTGGCTAAGGTCCTTTTGATATTGCTGTTTAAATTGAGTATCAACCCAGTTTTTAAATAGGTCAAAATCGGAGGAGACTGTGTCTTTGTAGTTCATAGCCTGTAAAATTACTTGATCAACAAATACATGACGATCTTTCCCAATCGTTTTTAAAATCTCATCCTCACTATGATAGGTAAAAACATGGGAATAATCGATATCCGCTCGTGCATGTATTTTAGCGGCTATTTGTCCCATGATTGAAGTTGTTGCATAGTAATCCTCAACATTTTTATAGTTTTTAGGCTTTACTTTCTTTTTATAGGGAGAACGTTCTCGAATGTAAAATTCCTGCTCATTCATAGTGATATAGTCTAAATGAGGGTCCTCTAAATGGTGCATGGCTTTTTGTGTCCCCACTACTCGAGCTCCTTGATGCTCATAATGCTTCCAAAATTCTTGGTTGTAAGGAAGGAAATAGGCAGGGATCGCTGTACGTACCTCTTTCATTTCTAATACTAATTCGCCTACTCCCGATGCACCTTTTTTATTTTCTACTAAAATATAGTATCGTTTTAAGCCGATGGAAGCAGTACCTGAGCCATACTTGCAAGCAATATCTTTAATCTTGTAAGCAGGTAGTGCGCTCGTAATGGCATTATATTCATCGGCAGTAACGGGCTGAATTTCATCATTGCTAATAAATAGTCGTTGCCCGTCTTCATTGACATAGGATATATCCTGTAAAAATTGGGAGCTTTGACGTTTCTCTAGCTTTTTCAACAATTTCTTGGCGGGTCCCTTTGTGTTTTCTTTCGTAAATACGAGCGTTAGAGGATCATCCTGTTTACGCTGAAAACGTTTTAACTGATCCATATAGCTGTTGAGCAGGTGTTGAATAGCCGTTTCCTGAGCAGTCCTATGTACGCCTTGTTCCTCTAAATAGAGTGCGATACTAACACTCATCCGAATAATGTCATACAAATAAGAGCCAACATAACCTTCATCAAAATCATTGACATCAAAGACAATCGTACCATCTTCATTTTGAAAGGCACCGAAGTTATCCATGTGCATGTCTCCTTGAATCCAAGTTGGTTTGAGAGTAGGTGTATGGAAAATGGAAGAAATTTTTGTCATGTCAAAATAAAAGAGATAAGCACTTCCTCGGAAAAAGCGAAATGGACTTTCAAGCATTTTCTGATACTTCTCCAAACGCTGTGCTTCAGTTAACTTCATTCGTTGAGCATCAAACTCCTCAAAGATAGTATTTAATAGCTCCTTTCTTAAAAAAGCTCTTGTATGTTTCACCTGTTCCAATAATGCATGCTCCATCTAAAAACCCCCTTTAGGTTACATGTATATACGAAAAATAAATGAATAGGTTTCGAAGAAATTTATCAAAAGTACTCGATAAAAATGGCTAAGGATCTAGGGTTATTTCGTAACATGTTCAATCACCTATTTTCATACTATAAGACATGCTCAGTTACGGAGGGGGGTCATATGTATTTTTTGATAAAAAGCCTTGTCATTATAGTAGGGAGTATTTCTTTGTCGTTAGGAATTAACTTATTCTTAACACCCTATGAAATATTAGATGGGGGAGTAGTAGGTTTAGCGCTGATTTTACATTATTTATATAAGCTAAAGATTGGTTTAATGATTATTATCATTAGTATCCCTATTTTTATTATTGCATGGTTTAAATATAGAGCTTACTTTTACAATAGTATTCATGGCTTAATTACCTCTTCATTGACTATAGACTTGTTAAAGCCAGTCAGAAATCTCATTCATATAGATGCTCTTTACAGTGCTATACTTGGGGGGATTCTGGTAGGCTTCGGAATCGGCTTAATGCTTCGTTTTCAGACAAGCACTGGAGGGACAGACCTCATTGCACAATTTATTAGTGATAAAACAAGTATTAATGTAGGGATATTAATATTTTTTATTGATTCTATCGTTATTGTTGTGGGCGGCTTCCTGTTATCCTCCACTACTTTTTTATTGTCTATTATTACGGTTCTAGTAGTAGGCATAACGACGAGCATCATTACGAGTCGTGCTTCATAACATTCGTTTACTCCTGAGCGTGTTGCATAAAAAAATAGCTCCAGTAAGAGACTGAAACTATTTGGGTGTCTGATTATCGAGTGTTTTCATCAGCTTCTTTTTAGGGTGTGCTGGTTTGATTTCTGCAATGAGTATGGCGAGTAAAATAAGAACAGCTCCTACAACCATACGGCTCGTTAAAATTTCGTGCAGGAAGATAACCGATAAGATCATGCCGAAAAAAGATTCCGTTGATAGTATAATAGCAGCCTTTGTAGCAGTAGTATATTGATTGGCCACATTTTGAAAGAGGTAAGCTATCGTTGTTGAAAAAATACCTAAGTAAATAATCGAATAGATGGCTTCTTTTTCTAGTGATGTAGGGATTTCTCCTTGGCTAATGACCACAAGAATACCTATAAAGGAAGCGGTAAGAAATTGAATGATAGTGAGTGCAATGGCATCTTCCTTTTGAACAAAAAGATTTGTATAAAATATATCAAAGGCAAAAGCAACGGCACAAGCTAACGAAAGGGCATCCCCCATATTCATCGTCAATGAACCTTGTAACGATAAAAAGCCAATTCCAACAATGGCCATAAAGGACCCAATGATTTCATACCCATCAATTCGACGCTTATAAACCGCATAGGCGATTAATGGGACAATAACGACATTAACAGCGGTTAAAAAGGCATTTTTTGATGGTGTGGTATATTGAAGTCCAACCGTTTGAAGAGCAAATGCTATATACAATATCGTACCTAATAAAGCACCTTTCCATATGACAGATCTAGACGCTTTTTTTAATCGGGAACCGAATAAAACAGTTAATATAATTGAAGCTAATAAAAATCTACCAGCCATAACTTGATAAGCGGTTAAATATTCTAAGGCAATGGCTGTTATAACAAACCCACTGCCCCAAACAATGGCTGTAACGAGTAGCATACCATCAGCTATGTAAGTTTTCATGAAATTCTTCCTCCTAACTTCCATTAGGATAGCATAAGAGAGAAGATATTAATTTGATTTTATTTCTAAATATTCAGGCGTTTTTTTGTACTTATTCCAAAGCGATTATTCATCACTCAATTTGCTATGTAATAAGTACAATTTAACGGCTGCAGCTAAACGCTCATAAAATACATAGTCATTCTCTACAGGTACTACTAGCTGACGGATTTTAGCCATACGATAGCGGATAGTATTGGGATGACAATAATGGGCAACAGCTACCTCTTTAATGTTTCCTTTTTTTGTAATGTAGGTTTTGGCTGTTTCTAATAAATCAGGATCTGCCTTATCATCGAGTAAAGGCGCTAAAAAGGAAGATACATAGTCCATCGCAAATGTAGGATCTTTACGATACAGCTCTATTAATAAACGATCTGATGCAAGGGACTTATAGTGGCAGCTTGATACCTTTTCAATTTCGGCAAAAACACTAGCAAAATAGGCTTCTTGTAAAGCAATTGAGATTCCTGTTTGTGTGTCGTACCAATTGCTATAACCAAAGGTGAATGCTTCAGCAGGGATAGTATTTAATGTTAGCCATTCATGTATAAACCTCTCAACCTGAAACTGCTGAGATGGGTGGGTAATAATCATAAAAAGACTTTGCTTATAGGAGCAAATTAAACCCGTTTTTAGTAAAGGCTCCATTGATAAAAAGTTTTGCCTCCAATCACTTCGAGATAAACCCTCTCCTCGAAGATTAGCTACAAATACATACTTGTCAAAGGGTCTCTCGATTTGCTGAAAAATCGACTTCAGCTCCTCCGGTGCAAGATCCTCCTCCATTAATCTTCGTACAATTGTTTCTAAAAAAAACGAGTAATCCTGTGTTTTAGCATAAGCCATCGTTTCTAAAATGATTTTTTCAAAAAACTCATCTCCACCAAATCTAAGGATTGGGAAATTTTGTTCTTCCGCATAAGTTATAACCTCTTCAGGCAAATCTTTATAAATAACAGGCTTATAGGCTAAGGCACTTGCTCCTAGCTCAATTAAGCTTTTGACGGCATTTAATAAATACTCCGGCTTTTGCTTGGCAAATAATAGACTGCTTAACACAACACTGTTAGGGGTGAATATGGTATCTCGCACATGATGTATATCTGGGGAGAATTCAAAGTCTAGTATTTCTACGTTGTGAACTGCTTTATGCAAACCGCTGTGACCAGCTACAACGATAAAATCTTTAGTAATGGGTAATTGTAAAAAATTCTCTACATTCATGAATGGATCATTGCCTTTCTTGTAGTAAGCTACTATCTTCTATTATAAAAGTACGCCACAATAAAAAACCATTAGTTTGATAAGATTATACATACAATAAAAAAATCTGCTCATCGTGAGCAGATTTTAAACATTATTGATAGATTAAATAGTAGCGAAAATATTAGGCTTTCTATTTTTTAATGGGTTCGTCTGTTCAATAGCATACCCAACATTTAAAATTCGTCCTTCTTTAAAGGCAGGACCAATAATTTGTAGACCTATTGGTAAATTTCCTTTAAAGCCGCAAGGAACTGAAAGGGCAGGTAAGCCTGTTAAGTTACTTGGTCCTGTAAAACGAATGATATTATCAATCAAATCTACTTTTTTGCCATTTAGCTCAGCGAAATCATCACCAATGGTATTTGCCACTACAGGTAGAGTAGGGGTAATAAGCACATCTACTTGATTAAAAATTTCGTTAAACTCCTGCTTAATTTGACGACGTACCTGCTGTGCCTGTAAATAATCAACGGCAGAAGGTAGTTCCCCTAGCTCAAATAATAACCGGATATCGTCTCCGAAATCTTGAGGTCTCTTTTGTAAATCAGAATGGTGTATAGCTGCTGCCTCAGAAAGGGATGTTACAAGTTCTGCCCATTCTGCATATTGTAAGGATGGAATTCGCACTACTTCCACTTTAGCACCTTGATCTACTAAACTTTGAATGCTCGCTCGAACAGCCTTTTCTATGTCAGCATCTACGTCTTTAAAGAAGTATTCTTCATTAATCCCGATGACTAAATCCTTACTATTACCTGAAAGTTGCTGCACGTAATTGTCAGTAGGTACATCTATGCAAGTAGGGTCTCGATGATCAAAACCAGAGATGACTTCCAGCAAGCCGGCTGCATCCTTTACCGTCTTTGTCATGGGGCCGATATGGTCTAAGCTCCAAGCGAGTGGGTAACAGCCATATTTACTTACACGACCATGCGTAGGCTTTAAGCCAACGATACCACAGGCAGAAGAAGGGATTCGAATCGAGCCTGCTGTATCTGTTCCTAGTGAGGCGACACTTGCACCTGCTGCAACAGCGGCACCGGAGCCACCACTAGAGCCACCAGGAATTTTATCCAAATCCCAGGGGTTGCGAACGGGCCCGTAATGAGGGTTATTATTAGTAATTCCCCAAGCATATTCATGCATGCTTAATTTTCCAGTGAAAATAACACCAGCATCACGAAGTTTCTCTACTACTGTTGCATCATAATTAGAAACGAAGTCCTTATGAATTTTGGAGGACATCGTTGTAATTTTATCTTTAAAATATAAGTTATCCTTTAAGGCCATCGGAATTCCGTGATACATTCCTTTATATTGCCCTTGGAGAATCTCTTGTTCTATTTTATTTGCTTGAGACAATGCTTCCTCTCGATAAAAGGCCATATAGGCATTAATCTTAGGCTGACTTTCCTCAGCAAAATCTAGAATAGCTTTCGTAAGTTCCACAGGAGATAAGGCCTTCGATTGTAGTAAAGGTGCCAGTTCTTCAACAGATTTTAAATGTAAATCAGTTGTCAATGTGATCACCTCCAGGAATATTGCGTACAGCGATATCCGCGTCATCAATCGCAATACCTTCTAGGTGGCTACGAAGGGACTGCATACCTTCCCAGCGTGTTTTTAATAGTTCAAGGTGTTCAGGTTTCGGTGTAATTCCTTTGTTCTCCAATAATTGTTGAATAGACAAGCTCATTAACAAGATCCTCCCTTGAATAGTTTTATTATCTAAATAGGTTTCCCCATAAAGACCAATATCGTCAATCACAAATAATTATAATAGGTAATATAAACCTATTATTACAATCATACACTAACGATAGTTTATATCAAATAAACAATTTGTAATAGAGTGAATATTGTGAAATAAGAACCATTTAATAGATGTGAACAAAATCTTACTACTCGGAAAAAGGTATCCTGAATTCTAGTGCTAGAGCCTGCTCTTTTTACATGCGATTAACAGTCTATTTACAATGGAAGCGTACAATGAACCATAATAACCAATTGAAGAGGTGCAAGCATGGAGTCAGCTGTGGAACAAACTAGAAAAACGAATAATGTTTTTTCTTTATTAAAATATTTATATGGGCAACATCAACAAAATACGTTATATATCAAACGTTTAAAAGCATTGAAGCAAATTATTCAACAAGGTTCTTTACATACATACTTTCAGCCTATTGTAGATTTACAGACAGCGCAAACAATTGGATTTGAAGCTTTAAATCGTCCAATACCCTCTGAATTGTTTACGAGTGTAGACCAGTTTTATGAATTTGTAGGACAAACAGATTGTGTATTTTTATTTGAGTGTTTTTGTAGAAATCTTTCTTTACAACGTTTCAAGGAACGTATGCACCATGATTTGGTAGATAAAAACCTTTTAGTATTTCTGAATATACACCCGAATGTATTATTAGATAAAAAATATCATAGTGGGGAAACGCTACAATTATTAAAGGAACTCGGCATTAAGCCACAACAAGTAGTTTTTGAGTTAACGGAGCGTAGTGCTGTTATAGATTTTGTTGAGTTTGAACGTGTATTATCACATTATAGATCGCAGGGCTATCGTATTGCGGTAGATGATGTTGGCTCGGGTTACAATAGCTTAAAAACACTTATTTATTTAAAGCCAGAATTTATTAAACTAGATCGTTCATTAATTCAATGTATTGATCAGATTAGTGAGCAGCAGCAGCTTGTTACATTGCTAATGAAGTATGCCGAGCAGGCTAAAACTAAAATTATTGCTGAGGGAATAGAAAGACAGGAAGAGCTTGAGTATCTACATCGTATCGGTATTCACTATGCGCAAGGGTATGCGATAGGAAAGCCCGCAAAGGAAATGCATTTGGGGAAAATAAGGGTGGGTGACCATGAAGATTGGGGAAGTCATTGAAAAGGTTCCATGTATTGATGAATTTGTGAAAAATAAAGAAGTAGATGTGCTTTTTACGAGTAACCCATCATTACGGAGTGTGGTTGTAGTTCGTGATAAAAAACCTATTGGGCAGATTACACGTACGCATTTCTATCAAAAAATAGGCACTCAATATGGCTATCATTTATTTATGGGACGGCAAAATCAATTAATTATTAAAAAGAATCCTTTAATTGTAGATCGGAATATACCGATTACTGAGGTTAGTACTCAAGCGATGTCTAGACCCCCAGAGGATTTATATGATGATGTAATTGTCACTAAAAATGACCTATATGATGGAATGGTTAGTATAAGGGAGCTTCTGTTAAAGCTCGTTGACACTCAGGTGGCCATTGCTAGCTTTTTGAATCCACTAAGTAGTTTACCGGGTAATAAATTAATCAATGAAAAGCTTGAGGAAGCCTTAAAACTTTCACAATATAGTTTAATATATTTCGATTTAGATCATTTTAAATCCTATAATGACACCTATGGCTTTAATAGAGGCGATAAAATCCTACTATATTTAACAGATATTCTTAAGAGACATATATGTGAGGTAGACGATTTTTTAGGGCATATTGGTGGCGATGACTTTGTAGCGATTTTGCCCCATTATGAGGCAGCCTCGATTTGCCAGAAAATTATTGATGAGTTTGATGCAAATATTTCGAGTTTTTATGAATTAGAGGATCTCGAATATGTGCAGGTAGCCAATAGAATTGGAAAACTGGAGCCATTAACATGTACTACCTTATCCGTTGCGGTTATTACGAATGAATTTCAATATTTTGACTCCGTAGAACAATTATCTAATACAGTGACGCGCGTGAAAAAACAGTGTAAAAAAATTACTGGAAGCTGTTATTTGATTAATAAACAAGAAACCTACTTCGTTCATTAAACGATGTAGGTTTTTGTTAATGTTTAGAGGGGTATTTAGTATTAATTTTGTAATCACAGGGATTGAACCCATTAAAGTGATAATGTTGTCACCAATTGAAGCATGGGAGACTAAAATATTTTAAAGAAGTTTCACTAAAATAATGGTTTTACGTTTCGAGGGCATAATAAATCATGACAAATCGTTTTTATTGTATGAAATTATTAATCTTAATAAAACATACTTGAATTATAGGGATTATAGGTATATAATTCGATTACATTATTATAAAACACCTTAGGAGGCATTCCATTGTCGAATTTACAAATCATTCTTAACGTCGCAGTTTTGCTTGTGTTCGTTGGAATTTTATATGTCATGAATAAAAAACACGTGAAGTTTTCGAATCGTGTTTTTGCAGGTCTAGGTTTAGGGATTTTACTTGGTCTTGGACTTCATTTTATTTACGGTATTGATTCTGAAGTTTTAGCCAAAACAACATCTTGGTACAATATTATAGGTACTGGGTATGTTAAATTGTTACAAATGGTAGCCATGCCATTAGTATTTATATCAATTCTCATTGCCTTTACAAAAATGAAAATTGGCAAAAATTTTGGGAAAATGGCTGCTCTTATTTTAGCTATTTTAATTGGTACGACAGCTGTCTCGGCAGCAGTAGGTATTCTTTCTGCAACAGTATTTGATTTAGATGCAACACACATTTTACAAGGTGAAGCGGAGACAGCACGTGGCCAATACCTAGAGGAAAAAACGACTGGTTTAGCAGCACCAGATTTACCAACACAAATTGTTGAGTTATTCCCAGCCAATCCATTCCTTGATTTAACAGGAGCTCGTTCAACTTCAACAATTGCTGTCGTAATTTTCTCAGCATTCCTTGGCTTTGCTTATTTACGTGTAGCACGTAAAGATGAAGGGACAGCAGCAACAATTAAAAAAGGGCTAGATGCTATTTATGCCCTTGTTATGGGTGTTGTAACAATTATTTTACGTTTAACACCGTACGGAATTTTAGCTATTATGGCTCGTACTGTGGCAACATCTGATTTCGGTGCCATCTATAATTTAGGTAAGTTTGTAATTGCCTCTTATGCAGCTTTAATAATTGTATTCTTAGTACACTTATTAATCTTGACATTAAGCGGATTAAATCCAATTACGTATATGAAAAAGTCTGCGGAAACATTACTATTCGCCTTTACCTCACGTTCAAGTGCTGGTACTTTACCGATGAATATTAAAACGCAAACAGGTCGTCTAGGGGTATCTGAGGGTATCGCCAACTTCTCAGGTTCATTTGGTTTATCAATTGGTCAAAATGGCTGTGCTGGTGTATATCCTGCCATGCTAGCGATTATGATCGCACCTACAGTAGGCATTAATCCTCTTGATCCTGTGTTCATTATTACAGTTATTGCAGTAGTAGCAGTTAGCTCATTTGGTGTAGCAGGTGTTGGTGGTGGTGCAACCTTTGCAGCAATCCTTGTATTATCAGCCCTTGATTTACCGGTTGCCCTTGCAGGTGTATTAATCTCAGTTGAGCCTTTAATTGATATGGGACGTACAGCTTTAAATGTAAGTGGTTCAATGACAGCTGGTGTTACAACAGCACGTATTACGAAAGAATTGGATACAGAAATGTATAATAATAAAGAGTTAGGCGCGCAAGTATCCGACCTATAACATCGAATAACCCCCTTTAAAGGTGAAACTTTAAAGGGGGTTATTTTATATGATTTTTACATAAAAATCTTTACCATTAATTATATCAATAATCTCAATATTAAAGTGTTTTTTATAATACTCAAAAATATTGTAGGCTAAACCGGAGTGTCCATTTAAATATGTTCCTTTTTTAATCTCTTTACGTGGGTTATGAAAATCAAAATATAAGCGGGAATCCCTACTCATGGTACTTAAAATGGCTAGAAATTCTTGTTCTTCAATATGAATGCCACGTGTATAGCTACACTCTCTGCGATACGTATCATGAGCAATATTTATAGGAGAAGCTTCAAAAATTACTTCGATTTGTTTCTTCAAATGATGACAGCTCCTTTCGAATGGTGGTAAAAAAGCTGGCTACAGACAACCTATTTCATAATACTAGTATATAATTGTCGGAAAATTATATCAATTATTTTCTACCAATCTTGTTGCTGTATTTCCTCCGCTATCATCTGTAAATCATAGGCATTGATTGTTAAAAGTGAATAGTCATGTGACTCCATAAATTTTTCTGCCAGACGTTTGATATATTTTGGAGAGCCTTCATTCTCTTCATCATAAATTAATAATAGTCCATCTGTATTTTGAATTATAAATTTATCCTTCTCAATAAATTGCCAAGGAGCTTCGTACGGTTTTTTTGTAATGCTTGTAACGAAATCTGCTCGGGCAATTATGGTTTGGTATTTTTCCTTTTTAGGGTCCTGCCAATTTTTCTCTTGTTCTAAAAAGGGTGTGATAACTGCATATTTTAAATGAGGAAATTCTTTTTTTAGCGTCCATACAACTTCAGCACTCCAAGATTCTACACCTTGTTGGCCGCTTATAATAACCCATTCGAGCCCTTCATCAAGTAGAAGACGTAGACGGTTTTCCAATGCCTTTTTAATGATGCCAATCCCAGGATGTTTATCATTAAAAATACCAAGTTCATGTGGTTTATAGCCTGTAATCATGATACGCGTTAACAAGAAAATGCCCCCTAGCTGTATAGTTGTAGTAATAGTATACAGTAGGGGGCAAGGAAAACGAATGTGATATTATCGATTAAAATGCAATAGTGTTAAAATTACTGCTACAGCCGCACAAATACCTAAAAACCACCACGAGTCTGTAAAGTCTTCTTTAGAGTCACTATTCATATGAAATAATTCCTTTCTTCTATAGTAGTTTGTAGGTGTCTTACTTCACCTGACCAGTCCATGACCAATTCGTCCATACACGTAAGACTGTTTCAAATGGGCCGCGTTTAAATTTCTTTAAATAGGCAAGGCTGAAGACACATTGTAGACTGTAAACAACGATACCGAATAAGATACCACCAAAGATACCTAGCTTGCCGTATAATCCGAGACCATAACCGTAAAAAACAGTTGTACAAATAATAGTTTGTAGTAAATAATTGGTTAAAGATAATTTGCCTACGCTCTCAAATGCAGGGGCGAGAAGCTGCACAGGGCGTGTTTTATAGAGTAAAGCTGCAAGGCTGACATAGCCGAGTGCTAATAGCTGAGATCCACCCATTAGTAAGATAGAAGAAAAATTACTTTCTATAAAACTTATACTTTTACATGCGAGACCTATAGGAACTAGGAGTGCACCTAGCTTATACCACTTTACTTCCTCGTCCATTTTCACAAAGGCTTGCTTTTTAGCGAGTGCCATACCGAAGAGGAATAAGGGAGCATAAAACATGGGTGCAAAAATTAATATAATAAAGATGAAGGAAGGGTCCTCCATTCCAGGTACTTCTGCATTTGCTCGGAAATCAAAAATTTCTAAGTAGCTTCCATTAGCATAGACATCATTTGCTTGTTCAATGTAAGTATCTAATTCCTTTTGTTCCTTCTTAGTTGCCTCCATAGAACCGTATGTTAAAGCCGTCGTCAGGACAAACAGAATACCTGCCCATATAAATAAAGTTTTAGGTTTACGATTAATAAAGGGAATTAAAAATAAAGTCATACAGCCATAGGAAAAAAGAATATCGCCTTCCCATAATAAAATGGAATGTAGTAAACCGAGGGCAATTAAACCAGTAGCCCGACGTAAAACTGACCAGCGGCTTTTATTTTTTTTTCTTCGAATGGATTCAATTAATTTAATGAGCGAGAAGCCGAATAAAATAGTGAAGATGGGCATAAAGGAGCCTTCAATTACAATCTTTACAAAATATAAAGCTCCGTTATCTAAGGTAGAAAGATTTTTTAATTCATCTTTGCCATACATTCCAAACTGGAATATCAGCAAATTCGCCATTAAGATGCCAAATAAACTAAACCCACGCATTGTATCAATGAAAGTAACACGATTAGTTGTCATTGCGTTTTATCTCCTTAATTGGTTATCTTATACATAGAATAGTTGAGGAAGCTTATGGTGAAATAATGACTACCTTAAAGTAATCTTAAAAGTAGGTGAGGATATGCAGAAAGCATCCATATTAGTATTAGAGGATGAACGAGCGATTGCTGAAATGATTGATATCATTTTAAGAAAAGAAGGCATGACAAGCATTACATTATGTAACACGATAGAAGCAGCAAAATCCGAGATTTATGCTAAAACATTTGATTTTTACCTTTTAGATATTATGTTGCCGGATGGTAGTGGGTTAGAAGTGGCGAATCTTATTCGGGAAAAAAGCGATGCTCCTATTTTTTATTTAACAGCTAAAAGCAGTGACGCCGATAAACTTCGTGGTTTTATGAATGGTGCAGATGATTATATTACAAAACCATTTAATCCACTCGAGCTTGTTGCAAGGGTAAAGGTACAGTTAGCGCGTTATATGAAAAAAAAGCAAGTCACAGAAAATCATCTTTTTACATGTAGCCGTTTTACATTCGATATTGATGCAGCAGAAATCACTGTAGATGGGGTAAGGGAAATCATTAGTGGCCGTTTGTTTCATTTATTGAAATATTTATGTGATAATGCGGGGCAAGTATTATCTAAGGAACAAATTTACGAGCGTGTATGGGGAGATTGTTTGTTTGATGATAATACAGTAATGGTACATATACGAAAACTGCGAGAAAAAATTGAAAAGAATCCTGGTAAACCTACCTGCATTATAACGGTCAGAGGTATTGGCTATAAGCTTGTTGGGGATGTTTCCTCATGAAGCCAGCAGGGAAACTAACGCTTCGTTTTGTATCGTATTTCATTATATTTTATTTATTAATTATTTCGGGCTTTATTATGAGCTTGGTGTTTTTTGCGATCTTTATTAATGATCGTGTAGGAGACAATATTCATGTCATGAGCTCCTTTGAAATTGAGGACGATGCCGTCATAGAAAAGGGAGATTCCGTTAAAATTGCCGATTATTTAGTAGAGCGTGCTGAGGAAAATGCAGGTCAACTTTACTTATTTGATCAGTCGATGACCATTGTAGATTATACAGGGGAAAGCTGTGAACTATGTGGAAGGCCTGATAGTGAAATTTTTGCATTAAAGCAGCCAGGTATGCACACATGGGAACTTCCAAAATATTATTTGTTATTTCTACCTATTTCTCCTGTTCGGCCATTATTTGACGAGGCTCTTGATAATTGGTTAGCTACAGGGACGATTTCAGATGTCACAATTCAGCGTTTAAAAGAACATAAAGCTAGTGTTGAAATTTATGATACGGAATGGAACCGGACGGACATTGTAGGAAAACGTTATGAAGAGCTAAAGAAGCCCCAACTGGTTGAGGAGAAATATGACATATTCGAGCATGAGGAACTTAAGCAAAGTACAACCTTAGCGGATGAGTCCACATTTGTTGTCCGTATGCCTAACCCATCCTATAAACCATTTGAAGAGCCCTTCAATAAGGCGATGATATTGTTTGTTTCCGTTTTCTTTGGTGGGCATATTATTTTATTGCTGGGCGTTATTTTTTTATCTATTAGTATTTCACGACAATTTGTACGTCCACTTGTTTATGTCATATCGCGAATTGAGCGACTTACCCAATTCGATTACAGTGATATTAGTGATAAGAACATCCATCATAAGAAAAGTGGGAAATTGAAACGGAAATTTAAATTATTTCAGCCTGTAGAGGAGTCCTTAAACCATTTATCTGAGCGACTTGATTCAAATGAAAGGCAAATTAAGCAATCAGAGCAGTTACGTGAGGAGTGGATTACAGGTTTATCGCATGATTTAAAGACGCCTTTAAGCTCTATTTATGGCTATTCCACAATGCTTGCCTCGGAGGATTATGAGTGGACAAAGGATGAGATGCGTATTTTTGCACAAACTATGCAGGAAAAGGCAACATATATGGATGCCCTCATACAAGATTTAACGTATACGTATCAGTTAAAAAATAAGGCCATACAGCTTGATAAGGTATTACTGCCATTGACAACATGGTTAACACAATTTGCTGATGAACAGGTAAGTGTAAGGGTTTATGGTGATGTGATGCTGCAGGCAGATGAACTTTTGCTCAAGCGGATTATGGATAATTTAATAACCAATGCGAAAAAATATACACCTGTAGGCACGAAGGTAATGGTGGAGGCGCAACATACTGGTAAAGAAGTGATGCTAACAATTGCTGATCAAGGTCCTGGCATTCCTCAGGAAGAGCTCGATAACCTATTCGAACGTTATTACCGTGGAACTAACACGACAGATGATACAACAGGAACAGGTTTAGGACTAGCCATTACAAAACAGCTTATTGACCTCCACAATGGCACCATAAGTGTACGTTCAGATCGTGACGGTACAGTATTTATTTTAAGATTTCAATGTCATTAAAAAAGAGGTATCAAATTTTGATACCTCTTTTATTATTGTCTATTTTTGTTGCAGCGCTCAGCCGGACGCTCAATTTTTACATAGCGCCATAGACTATTGGCGATATCGCGGGCTTCTGCGACATGTTCTGTTCCAACGAATGCTTTACGGAAAGGTGTAAGAAGTGACTCGATGATAAAAAGCTTTGGATTTTCGCGTTGAAGCTCCTCTAATAAAAATTCTGCATACTCCAAGCCTTCCACTGTTTCATTATTCGTTAATCCTTTGGCAAAACCACGTAATTGTTCGATGACCATATCTTTTGTAACGGTTTTATAATTGACTACATTTTGAATAGTATTGATCATTTCAACGCTAACGATAATTTCCTTCGATTCAAGCATAGTAGGTATAATAACGCTAATATTGCGCAATGCTACACGTACAATGGCTTCTCGATTGATATATTTATCATAATCAGCTATAAAAACTGCGCGCAATGTGAGGTTAATCATTCCAAGCGTTTGCACAGCACATTCATAGCTTATTGGGCTAATTTCTTCACCGAAGACTTGAACAAGACGATTAGCTAACCATTCTAATTCCTGTAGATGGTAGTTAATAATAATTTTTTTTAGTTCTTTATCTCTCGAATGAAAGATTGATTCAAAAATTTGAATTAAGTTATGTTCGCGATTGACGTACATGAGAACAGCAACTTGCTGTGTTAACACTTCTAAATCTGTAGGATCCTTTCCGTAAATAAGTTCATGTCTACGATTACTTGCTTCCTCACGTCCTTCATCTAAAATGGCGATTAAGCATTCGTTCTTCGAAGAGAAATGATTGTAAAATGTCCCTTTTGAAATTTTAGCATCATGGATGATGTCGTTAATCGATGTATCTAGAAATCCTTTTTCAATAAAAAGTGCACGCGCAGCTGTGATAATTTGTCTTTTTCTTTTGTTCATGACCTCACCTTTTTAAAAATATTATACTCTTATTCTACACCAAAAACGCTGATATATCAACGTTTATAAAAAATATAAACTTATTTGTTGAAAAAAGTAGACTACGAGTATAAAATAAGTTTTATCGAAAAACACACGAAAGAATTGAGGGATATAAATGAATAGTGAGCAGACAATGAAGAAGCCCCCTTATGGCATGATTGCTATATTATTTGTGGGTGCTTTTGTTGCTTTTCTTAATAACACATTGTTGAATGTGGCATTACCAACAATTATGAAAGATTTTGGGATCACATATTCAAAAGTACAATGGCTCGCAACAGGCTATATGCTAGTAAGTGGTATTTTAGTTCCTGCTTCAGCATTTTTTGTGACACGCTTTAAAAATAGACATTTATTTATTACAGCGATGTCTATCTTTACTATTGGTACAATTATGGCAGGCTTCGCTCCCAGCTTTGGCATGCTGTTAGCAGGTCGTATGGTGCAAGCAGCTGGAGCATCCAGTATGTCACCACTGTTAATGAATGTTATGCTAACTAGCTTCCCTAAAGAGAAGCGTGGGGCAGCAATGGGGATCTTCGGTTTAGTCATGATTATGGCACCAGCAATTGGACCGACATTATCAGGTTATATTGTGGAGCATCATGATTGGCGTATGCTTTTCCAAATGATTATTCCATTTGCGATTATTAGTTTATTATTTGGTGTTTGGAAATTAAGAAACGTGATGGAGACACGTGAAGTTCACTTAGATTTCCTATCAGTACTTTTATCAACAGTTGCATTCGGGGGTATTTTATACGGCTTCAGTACAGCAGGGGATAAAGGCTGGTCAAGCCCTTGGGTATATGGCACAATTTCAATTGGCTTTATCGCCTTAATTATTTTCATCATTAAACAATTAAAAATGGATCAACCATTATTGGAATTACGTATTTATAAATATCCAATGTTTGCATTAGGGTCTGTTATCTCTGTTATTGTTTCCATGGCAATGTTCTCAGGGATGATTTTAACACCGGCTTACGTACAATCTATTCGCGGTATTGAACCTTTTGAAGCTGGCTTAATGATGCTTCCAGGAGCGCTTGTAATGGGGATTATGTCACCAATTACTGGTAAGCTTTTCGATAAGTTTGGTCCACGTATATTGGCCATTATCGGATTAACGATTACTACAATCGCAACATTCGGTTTAACAAAATTAGAAATTGATTCAAGCTATACATTTATTGTATCGATGTATACAATTCGTATGTTCGGTATGTCGATGGTAATGATGCCTATTATGACAAACGGCTTAAACCAATTACCACAAATTATGAATCCACATGGTACAGCTATTAACAACACATTACAGCAAGTATCAGGAGCCATTGGTAGTGCGATTTTAGTTACATTCATGAATAATCGTACAAAAGCTAAAGCCGAAGAATTAATTGTCGAGGCGAAAGCAAATGCAGCACAAGCAGGTGCAGCACCTACACCAGAGCAAATGCAACAAATGCAAGATCAAATTATGCAAACTGCTTTATTAGATGGTATTACACACTCATTCTTAATTGCGGCTGGTATAACAGTGATTGCAGTCGTGCTTGCATTCTTCTTAAAACGCGTAAAGGTTGAAAGTGCAGCAGCTTCGATGGATTTGAAAAAAACAACTAAATAATGAAGAAACTCTCTATCAAGTATGCAATGACTTGGCGGGGAGTTTTTTTATATGAAAAAAAATTTTAAGATTGGTGTAATTTTTTATCATTTTATTTTATATGATAATAATAATTTACAGAAAATTTAGATAGTTAAAGCTGCGGGGTGTTCTATTTGGTAGATGCCTATATAAATGATTTAGTGCGAAAAAAGGAAATTCCAGGTGCAGTATTGATTGTTCAACAGCATCATAAAAGAATTTTGTCACGTAGTTATGGGGCTTTTACAGCTGAAGATGGCAGTAAACAATCCATTTTGAGCCATACAATTTTCGACTTAGCGTCATTAACAAAAGTAGTGGCAACGCTACCAGCTACTTTATTGCTCTTGAGTCGACAACAAATGACTGTGGACGATAAGGTTCAAACATATTTACCCAATTTTAAGTATGCCAATATGACAATTCAACATTTATTACAGCATAATTCAGGGCTACCAGCAGACTTAATGCCAGTGGTGCAAAGGCATCATCAACGCGACATAATGACAGAGATATTTTCCAGTAAAGTGGTGTTTCAGCCAGGTGAGCAAGTACTCTACAGTGATCTAGGTATGATTTTATTAGGGAAAGTGATTGAAAAAATATCGGGGGGGTCACTTAGTCAATTCGTTGAACAGGAGATATTGAAGCCTTGGGGGATGAATCGTACTCACTTTCAATTACAGAAGCATCAACGGGGACTAACGGCATCCACAGAGATGGTGGATGGAAAATTTGTTCAAGGAATTGTTCATGATGAAAAATCTCTGCTGTTGGAAGGTGTAGCTGGTAGTGCCGGTTTATTTTCATGTGCGGAAGATTTAGCGAAGTATGCAGAGATTTGGTTAGGACTTACACAACAACAAGTTCTTCCTTATGAGTGGCTAGAACTTGCCTATACGAAGACATTCAGAAATAGGGGACTTGGTTTTGAAGTATGGGATGGAGATTGCTTATCATCTTGTTTTGCTAGGAGGTGGAATAAGGGGTCGTTTGGTCATACAGGCTTTACAGGCACAAGTATTTGGATGGACCCTGTTGAAAAGGCCTTTGTTATTTTCCTGACGAATGCAGTTCATTATGGAAGGAATACAAATATGAGAAGTATTCGGGAAAAGCTTCATACGTTGATTTATGAAAAATTTTTTATATGAAGGGTGGATTAGTTGATATGAAACAAAAGAGTAAATGGTTATGGCTGTTTCTATTATTATTCGTTGTAGCTTTAGTGGGGTGTACCTCAAAAGAGAAAACAACGGTTTCAACAACACCTGATAAGGAAGAAGGGGAGGAAATAGAAGAGATTTCTCTCACGATAGGAAGTTGGCGTACTGAAGATGTGGCGAAATATGAAAAAGTTATCGAATTATTTAATGAACAACATCCCGAAATACAGATTTCCTTTAATCCGACTAAAAATACAGAGTATAACACTGTTCTCAATACAGCACTACAGGCTGGAGAAGGCCCAGACATTTTCCACTTACGACCTTATGCAGCTGGATTAAAGCTTGCTGAAGCCGGATATGTCGAGAAAATAAATGGCTTAAATGGTTTACCTTCTTTTCCTGAAGAGGCACTACTAGCATCCCGTGATGAAGATGGAAATCAATATGGGGTACCAATTAATTTGAGCTCAACGCAATTTTTCTATAATAAAAAAATCTTCAAGGATCATAACCTCGAAATACCTACTACTTGGGAGGGGTTCATAGCATTAAATGATCAATTACTTGAAAAGGGTATTACACCAATAGCAATGGGCACGAAGGAAGGCTGGTTATTGTCATTACTGCATGGGATTGTAGGGCCGGCGATTTACGAAGGCAATGATTTCTACCAAGCAGTGCTTGCGGGAGAAAAAGATTTTACTGATGCTCAGTTTATAGAATCAATTCAAGTAATGAATGACTTAAAGAAGTATTTTCCTGCTAATTCAGAGGGGTTAGGAATGGATGATATTCGTACTTTGTTTGCATTAGAGGAGGCGGCTATGTTCCCGTTAGGTAGCTGGGAAATTCCTGTTGTATTAGAAATGAATCCTGATTTAGATTTAGGGTATTTTCCTATTCCCTCTAAAGGGGGTCAGAAAACAGTGACGACTTGGGTAGATGGCTCATTTGCTATTAATGCAAATTCGAAAAATAAAGAGGCTGCAAAGGTATTTTTAGAGTTTTTAACTACAAAGGAATTCGGTGAATTGTTTGTGAAGGAATTTTCCATGATCAGTGCCATACCTGGTATTACCTCTGACAATGCCCTATTAAATGAGATTAGTAAATCCACTGCAAATGAATCGACACCATACATGTGGGTGACTAATTTTACAGGAGGGGACCCAACAACAAAAAGTTTACTTGAAAGTGAACTACAAGGTATGTATTTAGGTCAAGTAACACCTAAAGAGGTCGCTGCCAAAGTACAAGAAAACGCTAAAACTTGGTACACGCCATTTCAAAAATAAATAATGTTCCTACAAGGAATCTTCCTTTCTCAGAATTTTAAAGGGGGCTGCTCATCATGAGGGAGTCTACAGCTTCACCGTTATCAAAAAGAAAATCATGGGCAAGGTGGTCTATCCACCTTTTCCCTATTCCTGCAATTATAATTTATGGAATGTTTGTGCTTTATCCAATTCTAGCAGCTTTATCCTATAGTTTTTTTGAATGGAAAGGAATGTCACGTGGGGATTTTGTTGGATTACGAAACTTCGTGAAGCTTTTCACGACAGAACCTTATGGCTCCATGTTTTGGAATGCATTCAAACATAATGGTATCTATTTTGTTGTGCAAATGGTTGTTATGAATGGGTTAGCTTTCTTTTTAGCGTTTATTATCTACCAAAAAATTAAAGGAGCTGAGTTTTTCAAGGCAGCCTTTTTTCTCCCGCGAGTGTTATCGGTAATTGTTGTAGGTTTTTTATGGAAGCTTATTTTAAACCCTAATTTTGGAACTTTAAATGTCCTTTTAGATAAATTAGGTTTAGAGACGTTGCAAAAGGCTTGGCTCGGTGATCCTGGAACAGCTTTAATTGCCATTATTTTAGTCAATTGTTGGTTTGGGCTAGGCTTTGGCGTTTTAATTTTTTTAGCTGGATTCCAAGGCATTCCCAATGAGTTGATTGAGGCTGCGAGACTAGACGGTGCAAAGGGCTTTACTTTATTACGTATGATTTATTTGCCCTTAATGGTGCCATCGATAATGATCATGGGCATTTTAACATTTATTCAATCCTTTGAGGCATTTGAACTTGTTTATGCCATGCAAGGCTCTATGGGGGAGCCCTATTATTCTACGGATACATTGGCCGTGTTTTTCTATCGCTTAGCCTTTGGTAGTTCATCTGCTTCCGGTGCTACAGCAATTGGTATAGGGTCTGCCCTAGCGACAGTGCTTTTTCTATTTATATTAATTTGTACAACGCTATTTTTACGCTTGGCCAATAAAAAAGACGTCCAAATGTAAGGGGGAGGTATATGAAGCAAGGAGCCATTTGGGTTCGACCATTCTATTATCTTGTTTTGTTTACAGTAGCGACAATTAGCTTATATCCTATTTTGTTAATGATTTTGTCCTCCTTTAAGAAAAGTGTGGACATTTACAAGGATCCATTGGGATTTCCATCTAGCTTTAGCCTTGATACTTACCGCACATTATTGTCTAAAATTCCCTTTACCACATATTTTATGAATAGCCTATTTGTCAGTATTGTATCTGTTGTACTGATTGTTGTTGTGTGTTCATTGGCATCCTTTTATATAGCTCGCTTTAAATTTTCGTGGAACCATGCCTTATTCTTTATATTCTTATTAGGCATGATGATCCCAATAAAATTGGGAATCGTCCCTCTTTTTATTTTAATGCGTGATTTAGGACTAATTAATTCTTTATGGTCTTTGATTTTAATGAATACAGCGACAGGTATACCTTTATCCATGCTCATACTAACAGGCTTTTTTAAAACGATACCTTCTGAATTGGAGGAGGCTGCCCGTATGGATGGTGCTGGGAACCTAAGGGTCCTTTGGTATGTTGTATTGCCATTAATGCGACCTGCACTAGGAACAGTCGTTATTATCAATTTTATTGCAGCATGGAATGACTTTTTCTTTCCGCTTATTTTTATTACAGAAAAGATGAAACGGACAATCCCTGTCGGAATGATGTCGTTATTTGGAGAGCATTCAGCTGACTGGGGCTCACTTTTTGCTGGACTGACATTAGCATCATTACCAATGATTCTATTATTCTTTATTGCTTCAAAGCAATTTATGGAGGGGCTGACGGCAGGTGCCATTAAATAAGTCATATATTATTGGTGTCGATGGCGGTGGAACGAAAACTCGTGCTGTAATTGGGACAAAAGATGGAAGTGTTCTCGCCGTTATGGATGGAGACGGCACGAATATAAAGTCTACTCCATCCTATGAGGTAAGACAACATATTCAACAGTTACTAGAATGTTTAGTGCAAAGGGTAGGTGCTACAAAAAGTGATATTTCAACGGTTTTCTTATGCGTAGCAGGAGGGGATCGTCAAGAGGATTTAATACGCTGGAAGGAGTGGATAGCTCATATTTTCCCCTTCCCGTTCTGTAAGGTTACTGTTACAAATGATGCAGTAGCGGCACTTACTAGTGGGACGTTTACGCAGGAGGGATTAGTAGTTATAGCCGGAACAGGCTCAATTGTTTATGTTGTTCAAGAAAATTTCATTAGTCGCATTGGAGGATGGGGGTATCTATTGGGTGATGAGGGGAGTGGCTACTATATTGGACAAGAAGCATTACGTACCATTACTCGTCAATATGACGCTTGTGGTTTGTATGAGGATGCCTTTTCTAAAGCTGTTTTAGAGCGTCTAGCACTAACAGATCCTACTGAAATTATTACGCTAATTTATGAGCATTCGCAGCCACGCATATGTATATCCTCTATTGCTAGGACGGTATTACTTTTAGCTACCCAAAATAATGAGACAGCGAAGAGGATTGCTGACCATGCAGTTACCCATTTAGTTCAACTTCTCCAAATGATGTTTAGAAAAGAACCACACGTAAAAAAATTTCCAATTGTTACATGTGGAGGCTTATTTGAAAACCATTACTTTGTTCAATGCTTTCAAGCAAAATTGCAACAAGCTACCATTTATAATCAAATCATTCAGCCTGAAGTACCACCTGCTATTGGTGCTTTTATAAACGGGCTCTTTAGTGAAGGAATTCCAATGACAGGGGCTCTACAACAAACAGTAAAGGGAACTTGGATGAGCGTTAAAAATTCGAATGGAGGGATTTGATTTCGATGGAGCGAATGACAAAACTGACGACTGAGGATTATCATCCAGACACAGCTAATTTAGATTTAATGTCCATTGCTGAAATTATAAGGCTCATGCATGAAGAGGATAAAAAAATTCCGCAGGCTATAGACAAGGTATTACCTGAAATAGAACAAGCTATTATGGCTGTTGTACATGCTTTAAAAAATGAGGGTAGATTGTTTTATGTAGGGGCAGGGACGAGTGGGAGAATCGGGCTGCTAGATGCCGTTGAATGTCCACCAACATTTAGTACTTCTCCTAAGCTAGTGCAAGCCATTTTAGCAGGTGGCTCAGAGGCCGTAATGATTGCCATAGAAGGGGCAGAAGATGATTTATCTTTAGGACGACAAGAGTTAGAGAAACAACGGCTAACTAATTTAGATATAGTTATTGGTATTGCGGCAAGTGGTAGAACACCTTTTGTCAAAGGAGCTTTAAATTATGCCCAGCATATAGGGGCAAAAACGATTAGCTTGGTCAGTAACGCTCGTTCCACCATTAGCGAAAATGTAGATATAGCCATTGAGGTTATTACTGGTCCAGAAATTCTGACTGGCTCCACTAGACTAAAGGCTGCAACAGCCCATAAACAAATTCTGAATATGATTACAACCTCCACCATGGTCAAACTAGGTAAAGTCTATAAAAATTTAATGGTGGATGTTCATGCTAGTAATTTTAAATTGCGTGAACGTGCCAAACAAATTGTTTGTGAAGTGACAGGAGTATCCTATATTCAAGCTGAGCAAGTTTTAGAGCAAACCAACTATCAAGTAAAACTGGCTATTGTCATGTTACTAACAAATACAGGGTTAGAAGAAGCAACCGCATTACTCGCCCAATCCGAAGGGCATGTGCGTAGAGCAGTAGAATTACGGAAGTTTTGAAGTAAGAGGTGAATGGAACTGCTCCATTCACTTTTTCATGAAGGCTACATACTAGAGGTGGGGATGGATGTATGGAAAAAATTAATGCCGGTTTAATTATGCTTTCAGAAATGCGAGAGAAGCTACCTCCTTCTGAAAAAAAGGTGGCAAGCTTTATTTTAGAACATCCCACACAGGCGATTAAAATGACCGCTGTAGAGTTGGGAGAGGCAAGCCAGACAAGCAGTGCTGCCGTTGTAAGATTATGTAAATCTTTGCATGTCAGCGGTGTTCAAGAATTAAAATTACGTATTGCTGGTGATTTACAGCGTAAGAACACCGTCGACAGAGATATTGAAGCAAATGAGCCGTTACAATCAATTGTAGAGAAGGTGACCTTGCAGAATAGTGAGATTCTGACACAAACGGCTAATTTAATTGATGAAGCTGAATTAGAGCGAGCTGTATCAGCTTTAGCAAAAGCAAGAAGAATTATTTTTTTTGGCGTAGGTGCTTCTGGAATTACGGCAATGGATGCAGATCAAAAATTTTTAAGAATTAATAGGCATAGTAAAGCATTCATGGATTTACATCTAGGAGCTACATCGGTTGTTAATGCACAGGAGGGGGATGTGGTAGTCGGGATATCCTTCTCTGGAGAAACACATGAAGTGGCCAAAATTCTTGAAATAGCAGGCGAAACTCCTGCTACTACAATAAGCCTAACACGTTACGGTAATTCATTAGTATCTAGTTTAGCTGACATTTGTTTATATGTATCACCGAATGTAGAAGCGACCTTTAGAAGCGGTGCCACTTCCTCTCGTCTTGCCCAGCTTCTCGTCATTGATATTTTATTTATGGGAGTAGTGACCAGTGCGTATAATCAGACAATTGATTATTTAGATGAGACACGAACAGTTATTCAAGGTTTGCATAAAAAGGTAACTAAAAGAAAAATAAAGTAAAACGAAGACGACTCCTGAAGTGACCCCTAAAAGTTAGACACGGTTATTTTGATTTAGGCAGCTTGGATAAAATGAGTTCGGTATTGCACCGG
>NZ_JBNFXM010000026.1:0-48722 GCF_049943995.1 Lysinibacillus sp. VIII_CA | reverse complement strand
ACGGAAGTTAAGCTCTTTAGCGCCGATGGTAGTTGGGGGCTTCCCCCTGTGAGAGTAGGACGTCGCTAGGCAACAAAAACAGTCAGCTGTGTGCTGACTGTTTTTTTAGTTAATTCTTTTTATGCATATTACTGTATTCTATCCAAAACTCGGCGTTTTTAATTCCAACTTCTCTTGGATCAAAAATAGGATCTAGACCGGCCTTTTTTTGTCGGTCATAATCTTGCAAAACTCGAATGGCTGGTTTGGTTAATAATACAATAGCAATAAAGTTCAAATAACTCATACTCCCAAATCCAATGTCTCCAAGTCCCCACATAAGACTAACAGATTGAACACTTCCAACATAGACAACTAGTAAGAAGACCATTTTTAATACTAATTTTAAAATGGGGAAGCGTAGCTTATTATCTAAATATACAATGGTTGTCTCTGCAATGTAGTAGTATGCCATTAATGTAGTGAACGCGAAAAGGAATATGGCTGTAGCCACGAAGCCACTTCCAAAATCATTGAACACTGTAGATACAGCTGCTTGTGTATAAGCAGTGCCTGCTACGACGCCTGGAATATTTTCAACTAATGGTGTCGTTGTTCCAGAAGGAGTAACATTATACATACCTGTAATGAGAATCATTAAAGCTGTAGCTGTACATACAATGATTGTATCAATATAGATGGAAAAACCCTGAACTAAACCTTGTTTAGCAGGGTGAGATACTTCAGCAGCAGCAGAACTAAATGTTGCTTCTCCCGCTCCAGCTACGTTTGAAAATACCGAGCGTCTTACACCCCAAGCGATTGCAGTCCCCACTATACCACCAAAAATGGCATTTGTACCAAAAGCACTTGTAATAATAAGTTTAACCATACCTGGAATTTCACTTACATTCGCCCCTAAAATAATGAGTGTTAAAATTACATAAGCAAGTGCCATGATAGGAACAACTTTATCTGCAACACGTGCTATACGCTTTACACCACCAAATATGATTAATCCTAAAAGAATAACAATTAAAGCACCTGTTATAAATGGTGGAATATGAAAAGCCGTATTAAAGGAAGTGGCAATGGTGTTCGCCTGGATTCCTGGCACTAGAACACCATATGAGAGACAGATCACACACGCAACAAATATAGCAAATCCCTTTAGTCTCAACCCCTTTTCGATATAATATGGTGACCCCCCGCGATACTGATCATCAGCCTTTTCTTTATATAATTGAGCAAGAGTAGATTCAATAAATGCACTTGCTCCACCTAAAAAGGCCATAATACCCATCCAAAATACTGCACCTGGTCCACCTGCAGCAATAGCCGTAGCCACTCCTGCAATATTACCAACACCAACCCGCCCAGACAATGCCATACAAAAGGCTTGGAACGATGAGATTCCTTCCTTTGACTCTTTCCGTTCACGTAATAATCGAATCATCTCAGGAATATAACGAAATTGAACAGCTTTTGTTAGGACGGTAAAATAAAGACCTACACCTAATGCTAAGTATACAAGTGCATTCCCCCAAATATAATCGACCAATGTATTAACGATTGTCTCCATAGATGTTTCCCCCTTGTTTTCTTAAATCAAAACGCGAAATTACCACCCCAAAAAATTGTGTTCGATCCATTATTAGCATTCATCTCGTTACCCAAATGATGACTAAAGTGTGTATACAGCTTTAATTTAGATGAATACTTAAATAGGCTAAAACCTCCCTTCATAATTTTTAGGCTCATCATATGTATTGCATGTTTTATGCCATAAAGTAAAAAAGCCTTTTACTCACGAAAATGAGTAAAAGACTTTTACACTTTCATATGGATTTTTAATGAATAGAAAGCGACCCAACAGATTCATTCCAAATTTGCTTCATTTGCTGACGGCCAGCTAAAATTTCTGGATGAAATTGAATATGTGCAGTGGCTCGTGTTTTTTCAACAGCCTGGATGGCAAGCTTAATATCATGGTTGGATGCTCCTCCATTTAGGTGTTGAGCAATTGTAAGAGCTGCAACCTCTCCCTGCGCTAATGCTACCTTGGCTCCTTCAATGCCCGTAATATTTCCTGCTACATATAATCCCTCTAAATTAGTTTCCATTTGTTCATTATGTAAAGGAATGAACCCACCTAATTGTTCGATGTAATGAAATGGACAACCTGCTAAAGAAGCAAGCTCTGCAAGAGGGTACAAACCACCAGCGATACAAATAAAATCTGCTTTGATACGTTGTTCGCTTCCTTTCACAATAGAGCCATCTGTATTCACTGTTGCTAAAATGACCCCTTCAACTTGATTTTTACCAACGATTTCAATAACAGCTTTGCGTAACATAATAGGAATATCCCACATTTTCACACCATTTTTGGGATAAAAGGTAATACCAAGCTTTTTCATAAAGTCTTTTTTCATCAATTTGCTGCCTATTTTAACAAGAGGGGAGGGAGCCATATGAGCCACATGCAATAATGAGGTCATAACTTCTAAAGGATTGCTATAACCCTCTGTTAATAAGTTAGTGGGGGGTAATGTAATAGCGGCTACATGAACACCTGCTAATTGTAATTCCATTGCAATAGCTGAAGAAAGTACATTAACTCCGACAATGACACCACGTTTTCCAGGTTTCACACGATGCACATTTGTCATTACTTGTGCTGCTCCAACAGACATGACCCCTGGAAGAGTCCAACCTGGAATAGGGAAAGGCGATTCGGCAGCTCCAGTAGCTAATAGCAGGTGTTGGGTACGAAATGCACCTTTAGTTGTATGGATGACCCACATTTGACCTATTTTTTCTAAGTCAGATACACTCGTTTGTAATAAAAATTCAACATGGACTGCTTTAGCTCGTTCTACTAAACGTTCTGATTCTACAATACCGTTCCACCATGTTCCTGGCTTCTCTTCATAAAGTTGTCCTAGTAATCGCCCTCCAGCATATAAATATTCATCGATAACAAGGACTGCAATATTTTTTTCTGCTAATGTAATAGCCGCCGCAAGACCCGCAGGACCAGCCCCAATTATAATTACTTTATTGTTCATCGTTCTTCCTCCAGTCTCTTACTGTCGTAGGAAGTGTCTGCCCACTTTTTACAGCCATGCCATCTGAAAGAGGAGTTAAGCATGCTCGTTCACCTTCTAAGCCATTTACATTGACACGGCATTCAAAACAATGACCAATATTACAATAGATGCCTCGAGGCTGGCCAGTTTCTTCGTGCAATCTTAAAGTGCGTATTCCTTGTGCTAGCAATGCAGCAGCTAGGGACTCGCCTTTGTAACCTTCAAACAAATGATCGTCATAAGTAAAAGTTACTTTTTCTTTTTGCGTTAAAGCCCCTAAAACTGGGTGGTTTATTATACGCTCTGTCATGATTTTACCTCCCCTAAATTGGAGAATCGTACTGGTCGAATAGGGGCTTGATGTTTTAATGAAACTTCATCATTTTTGCGAGGATGATGAAGATGAGCAATAGAATCTACCATGGTACGGCATGTACGACCGCCACAATAGCCCATTCCTGCACGCGTTCGTAATTTCAGTTCTCGTGCAGAGCACTTATATTTTGATGCGCTTTCTACTAATTCATCGTAACTAATTTCTTCACAACGGCATACAATCATAGATTTATTTTGCATAGTTCCACCTCTACTATATAAAATACTTAACATAGTACATAATGCAAAAACTATGCCAAAGAAAAAATAAATATGAAGGGGATATCTAGTTGAATGTGAATAATGTGTATAAAAATATTGACATATATTTAATAAAATTAGACATCTATGTTTAATTTCTTTAATCGATTATATAAAGTGGCGCGAGTAATACCTAAGTTTTTAGCACATGTTTTTTTATTACCATTTACTTTGGCAAGCTGGTCTAAAATTATTTCACGTTCATAATGTTCAAGCTGATTGTTAAGCTCTGTTCCTAGAGGAAAATCTATCTTAACGTCCATTGCTTTATCTTTTGGCATCACCGCTAAAATATCAGTAGGGAGGTCTTCCATATGAATGGCCCCCTCATCAGAAAATACAACCAGTCGCTCGATAACGTTCGATAATTCACGGACATTGCCTGGCCAATGGTATTTTAAAAGAGCATTTGCTATTTCAGTTGGGATTCCTTGAATAGGTCGATTATATTTAATTGACTTTTCATATAAAAAGTAATTGCTAATTTCTAATATATCTGATGCCCGCTCCCTAAGAGGAGGAACGGTGAAATTCACCACATTTAGTCGATAATATAAATCTTCTCTAAATTTCCCCTCTGCCACCAATTGCTTCAAATCTCTATTAGTAGCTGCTACTAGGTTAAATTCGACATCCATTTCCTTTGTACCACCAACTGTATAAAAGGTCTTTTCCTGTAGTAATCGCAAAATTTTGACTTGCATTTCTAATGGCATCTCACCGATTTCATCTAAAAATAAAGTACCTCCACGTGCAAGCTCTACCTTACCTTTTTTTCCTTTTTGATGGGCACCAGAAAAAGCTCCTTTTTCATAACCAAAAATCTCACTTTCAAATAGGCCACTTGGAATGGCACCACAATTGATAGCAACAAAGGGTGCTTCAGACTTTTCTCGAATAGCATGAACCGCACGTGCAAATAATTCTTTACCAACGCCACTCTCTCCGTAAATTAAAATATTTGCCTCTGTTTCTGCGACCTTTTTTACTTTTTCTAATACTTCTTTAAGCTTTGGACTATTGCCACGAATAAGGGTGAACGGGTCAAATGCTAAACCATTAGTACTCATCTGTTTCTCTAAATTTAATAATTTCTCAGATGTAATATGGAGCTCTTCGTTTAATTTTTTGACATGGGTAATATCTGTTTCAGCAACGACTGCCCCAATTGTCTTATTATGCAGCATAACTGGATTAGAATTAATCATGACGACGAGATCTTCCCGAGGAAAATGCTGCTGTTGATAAACAGATTTTCTATGCTGTAAAGTATGTAAAATTTCTAGTTGATCTTCTTTGAAAAAATGAGTGATTGGCTTTCCGATAATATTTTCTCCTGACACAGAAAAAATGCTTTCGGCTCCTTTCGTCCAATAAACTACATTTTGTTCAGCATCAATGACTGTGCATGATTCATTTATTGTATTTAAAATGGTTTGTAAATAAGCATTTCCACATTCTAATTCATAGGCAAGATCGTAGGCTAAGGACTCTCTCCGTAAATATCCTAAATATTTTTTTTCCTCATTACAAACTAGTAAAAATTCGTATTCCTTCATATATTCAATAGCATTCTTGAGTGGGCAATCCAACTGGATGGTATGACAGGCAACATAGTGAACATCGTTTTTTCTTTTACCGCGAACTGCTCCATAAGGTTTATGATTTTCAATCACAAAATATTGCTTGCTGGCATCGTTTATTTTGGAAACAATATCGTCAGTAGATGTTATAGCAAAATTACGCTTTAATATTTTATTCATTATTAAATGATATGGATGCAAGGTAAGTACCCCCTCATTGTTAATTTGTCTAATTATTTAGAATAATATAAATAATTTTGACACATAGTGCCTAGTTTATCAAACAAATTCCAGTTTGGGAGGTTGGCATGTTTTTTGCATCATACAGTCATGAATAGAAAGGAGGAGGGAGATATGAAGAATTCCCATCATGATATCGTAATTATTGGCGGTGGCATTATTGGTGGAGCAATAGCTTATTATTGTGCAAAGGCGGGCCTAGATATCACAGTACTTGAAAAAAACGAACTTGCAAGTGGGACTTCTTCTCGTTGTGATGGCAATATTTTAGCTATTGATAAAGATCCTGGCTTTGACAGTCAAATGTCTTTAGTCAGTCAAAGATTGGTTCATGAGTTAAATAGAGAGTTAGATATGAGCTTTGAATATCGGAATCCTGGCAGCATTCTTGTCTGTGAAAGTGAGCTAGAGATGGAGGCTGCACAGCAATGGGTTAATCGTCAACAAGAGGCGGGTCTAGATTTTACAATGTTAGATCGTGAGGACCTGCGGAACGAATCAAAATACTTCGCAGATGATTTATACGGTGGATTGGAATGTAAAACGGATTCAACAGTGAACCCATACATGCTGACATTTTCTATGTTTCACTCCGCTGAGAAATTGGGTGCAAAGATAAAAAAACATACAGAGATCAAAAATATTAAGAAGCAGCCAGATGATACATTTTCACTTGAAACGAATGAGGGGTGGATAACCGCAAATAAAGTCATTAATGCTTGCGGAATTTGGGCACCGTTTATTGGACAAATGCTTAGTGTTGATATTCCCATTAAACCTCGTAAAGGCCATATTTTGGTGGCATCACGTCAGGAACCAGTAGGACTAAGAAAAGTTATGGAATTTGGTTATTTAATTTCAAAGTTTGGTGGAGAGCGTAAGGTGGATGCGGATATTGAAAAATACGGAGTAGCCTTAGTGTTTGAGCCGACAGAGGCACAAAATTTTTTAATAGGAAGTAGTCGAGAATTTGTAGGATTTGACACGAAGGTGAATCATGATGTGGCAAAAATGATTGCTAGACGTGCGGTACGCTTCTATCCAAAAATTGCTGATATGTCGATTATTCGTACATATGCAGGGTTAAGACCATGGACAGAAGATCATTTACCTATTATTTGTGAAGTAGAGGAAGTACCTGGCTTCTATATCGCTGCAGGTCATGAAGGAGATGGCATTAGCTTAGCTGCAGTTACTGGAAAGCTTATCCAAGAATTACTACAGCACAAAGATTCATGCATTCCTACTGAACCGGTTCATCTTAGTCGTTTTCAGAAAGGAGTGCTTCACGAATGAATTTTCAAAAACTATTTACGACCATTGATACACACACGGGTGGAAATCCGACCCGTTCATTAATAAGTGGGATGCCCAAGCTTGAAGGCAAAACTATGTCTGAAAAAATGTTATTTATGCAAGAGAATTATGACTGGATTCGAAAATTTCTTATGAATGAGCCACGAGGGCATAGTGTAATGTCAGGTGTTATCATTACAGAACCTTGCCAACCAGAAGCCGATTTCGGAGTGATTTATATTGAAACAGGTGGTTATTTACCAATGTGTGGACATGACACAATAGGTGTTTGTACAGCACTTATTGAAGCGAATTTAATAGAGGTTACTACACCCTTTACAAATATAAAATTGGACACACCTGCAGGTTTAATTGATGTACAGATTAAAGTAACGGATGGTGTAGCGAAGGAAGTGACCTTTAAAAATGTACCATCCTTTTTATTAAAAACAATTGAAATTAATGATTCTGAGCTAGGTGTAGTGGAATGTGAAATAGCATATGGTGGGAATTTTTACGGCATTATTGATGCTAGAAAAATCAATCTAGACTTAGCTGTAGACAATTCGACGAAGATTATTAACACGGCTATTCGTCTCCGCAATGCTGTGAATGCTGTGGAGGATATTGTCCATCCGGAGTACTCGTTTATCCATGGACTTACACATATTGAGTTTTATACAGATCCAGTTAACCCATTAGCTGATTTAAAAAATACAGTTGTTGTTCCGCCAGGAGGAATCGACCGTTCTCCTTGTGGCACTGGTACATCTGCCAAAATTGCTACACTCTATTTAAAAAATAAGCTCGTTCTCAATGAGTCCTTCGTCTATGAAAGTATTGTGGGAACAATGTTTAAAGCACGTGTACTAGAAGAAGTAACTATTAGTGGTTTAACAGCTGTTATTCCGGAGGTAACAGGGTCTGCATGGATAATGGGGATGCATCGATTTTTTTACAATGATCAGGACCCATTAAAAGAAGGCTATTTGATGATTCCACCAATGGATCACTAAGGGAGGATAAACATGAATTTTCATAAGTCTTTTCAAACGATAGATACACAAGTAGTGGGAGAAGCCTTTCGCATTATTGTGCAATCTCCAATCATGCTGATGCATGAAGATATTTTGGAAGCGGATCATCAGTTAAATACACAATTTGAAGATACAAAACAATTGCTGTTGAATGAGCCGAGAGGACATCGTGGAATGAATGGCTGTCTTGTTTTACCATCCGCTATTGCTTCCTATCGATTATTATTTTTCCAGCATGCAGCTTCTACAAATTTTAAGTATGAAGCACTTGTAGCCACAATGACTGCATTGATTGAACAAGGAACAATAGAACTCTCAAAAAATAATACTTACTCTATTGAAACAGTCAAAGGTGTCTATGAAGCCTATGTCAAGCTTTCTGAAAAGAGAGATGCAGTATTATCAGTTCATTTAATATTGAAGCCAGCACAATTAGAAGGTGAGCAAGTCATTATCGATAATGAGCGACGATACATTGTTGTAGAAAAACCACAGCAATTTAAAGCAATTGTTTTAGAAGAATTAGCAGAAATCAGTACATGGGGATTACTAGAAAGTGAGAAATATAGGACGGCAGATGGGGTCATTATGTATGAACAATTAAATAGCTCTGTCAGGTCCGTTACCTTTGAGCGAGATGGCTATATATTACGTTCACCTGGTGTAGACAGTATATTGGCATTAATAGCAGTTTTAGGGGAAGAGGCTGTCAGAAAAAATGACAGTATTTTTGGTAGTAGCATTGAAATTATACAAAAACATGAAGCTGGCTACGAAGTTGCATTAACAGCTTATATCACAGGAATCCATCAATTTGTAGTGGACCGTGAAGATCCTTTGCATCATGGATTTATCATTGTGTAATAAAAGAGTTTAGAGGAGGAAGAAAAGATGAAAAAACTTGAAGGTGTATTTCCTGTATTAGTAACGCCGATGAAAAATCAAACAGACATTGATTGGGACGGTTACCGACAAAATATTGAACATTTTATTGAAGCTGGGGTCACAGGTATTGCTATTAATGGTAGTACGGGTGAATTTGTAAGTTTAACTAAAGAAGAACGGTTTAAAGCAGTAGAAGTAGCTGTAGATCAAATTAAAGGGCGAATGACATTGATTGTTGGGACAGCAGCTGAAACAACTGCAGAGGCAATCATCTATACACAGCAGGCAGAACAGGCTGGTGCAGATGCAGCATTATTAATTAATTCCTATTACGCACATCCAAAAGATGAGGAAATATATGTTCATTTTAAATCAGTAGCCGAATCTGTAAAATTTCCCATCATGATCTATAATAACCCGTTTACTTCGGGGGTAGATATTGGCTTAGAAACGATTTTAAAAGTAGGTAGAGATGTTCCAAATATTACACATATTAAAGAATCGAGCGGCAGTATTGGTAAAGCGCGTGATATCGTACGTCAAGGTCAAAATGATATAGAAGTATTTTGTGGCTCTGAGGACTTAGCTATCGAATCACTTTTAGTTGGGGCTGTTGGGTGGATTTCTGTATCTGGAAATATTGTGCCAGAGCTTGTCACAAAATTATATAGTCAAGTAAAAGAGGGGAACTTAGAGGCAGCTTGGGCAATTTACGATCGTTTATTACCTTTATGTGCATTTTTAGAGGGATCGGGTAAATATGTACAAATTACCAAACGTGCAATGGAATTAAAAGGGTGGGCAGGGGGACCCTGTCGTCTACCACGACTCCCACTAACAGAGGAAGAAGATGCACAACTAAAAGCAATTATGACAAATTTAGACGTACTGGCAATCGAACATTATTAATGGAAAAGGGGGAAGACCGATGGAGGCAGTGTTGACATTAAAGCCACAAATAAAGGAATTTCTGCAGTCTACAATTGGCTTATATATCGATGGTAAATATGTGCAAGCTCAATCAGGTAAAACATTAAATGTTTTAAATCCTGCTAATGAAGAGGTCATTGCCGTAGTAAGTGAAGCACAGGCAGAAGATATCGATCTAGCCGTGCATGCTGCTCAACAAGCTTTTGAAGGTCAATGGTCAATGATGGAGGCAGCTGAACGCTCACGAATTATTTATAAATTGGCAGATTTACTAGAAGAGCATCGTGAAGAGCTGGCACAGCTAGAATCATTAGACAATGGAAAACCATATAAAGCTGCTCTTGCAGATGATGTGGATGGCACAGTTCAACATTTCCGTTATTATGCAGGCTGGGCAACAAAAATTACAGGACAGACTGTACAAGTGTCAAAGGATTACTTAAATTACATTGTACATGAGCCCGTTGGAGTTGTAGGTCAAATTATTCCTTGGAATTTTCCTCTTGCAATGGCGGCATGGAAGCTAGGGGCAGCGTTAGCTGTAGGATGTACGGTTGTCATCAAACCAGCAGCTGAAACGCCATTGTCGTTATTATATGTTGGCCAGTTAATGAAACAAGCTGGTTTTCCAGATGGTGTAGTAAATATTGTTCCAGGTACGGGAGAGGCGGGTGAAGCGATAGTTACACATAAAGGTGTAGCAAAAGTAGCCTTCACTGGGTCAACAAAGACGGGAATACACGTGATGAAAAAGGCTGCCGATGATGTGAAAAGTATAACATTAGAGCTTGGAGGAAAATCGCCTGCTATTGTGTTACCAGATGCAGATGTCGAGGAAGCGATCGAAGGAACTTTTGCTGGTACGATGTACAATCATGGACAAAACTGTAGTGCATGTACGCGGGTATTTGTGCATAGTAGTCTATACAATCTATTTATTGAACGACTCGCGGAAAAGGCTAAAGCATTAAAGATAGGGTCAGGTTTAGACCCAGAAACAGATATGGGTCCATTAGTGTCACAAAAGCAATTAAATACAGTTCTTGATTATATCGAAAAAGGAAAAGAGGAGGGTGCTCGTATAGTAGCAGGTGGCGATCGAGCACTGGAAAAGGGATATTTTGTCCAACCAACTATCTTTGCTGATGTACAGGACACGATGATCATTGCTCAAGAAGAGATTTTCGGACCAGTGATGTCCATTCTGTCGTTTGAAACAGTAGATGAGGTAATCGTACGTGCTAAAAATAGTAAGTATGGACTTGCTGCAAGCATTTGGACTGAAAATGTAAAAAAGGCACATTATATAGCTAGTAAACTACAAGCTGGGACCGTATGGATTAATGATTTCGGTTTAGAATGGGAAACGATGCCATTTGGTGGTTACAAACAGTCAGGAATTGGTCGCGAAATGGGCGGTGAATATGGTTTGTCCAATTACACTGAGGTGAAAAGTGTATTTGTTAATATGAAGCAATAATTAGTGAGTATGCATTAAATTTGTATAGAAGTAAAAGGAGCTAACTTCAATAGATAGCTCCTTTTCACGTTATTTAAAAGGTATTATTTTACGTCTTGCCGAGGAGGGGATACTCATGTCCTCGCGATATTTAGCTATGGTACGTCGAGATATTTCAATACCTAAAGCAGAGTTAAAATATTCAGCTATTTTTTGATCAGAGAAGGGCTTTGCCTTATTTTCTGATTTGATATAGTCTGATAGCAAAGATTTTACCTTTATTTGTGACACACTATGACCATTTGCTGTCGACAATTTAGAGCTGAATAATTCTTTTAATTCAAATGTACCAAAAGCAGTTTGTACATACTTATTTGTTGTAATGCGACTAACCGTCGATTCATGAACATCTATTTGGTCAGCAATTTCACGCAACGTAAGTGGTTGTATGGCGTCAAGGCCATCAAGAAAGAACTTTCTTTGTTTTTCAATAAGGGCCTTCATAATGTTGATCATTGTATTTCGACGTTGTTCTATGCTGTTCACTAGCCAGTGGTAGTCAGCTAAGTGTTTTTTAAAATAACTCTTTTCTGAGGAATGAGCTTTTATATAAGGAAAGTAGTCAGCATGAATACTAACCTTTGGTAAATAATAATCGTTCAACGAAAAGGTAATCCCACCGTCCACAATATCAACAATAATATCTGGTATTGTTGTATGTACCAATTCCTGATAAAACAATGAGCTTAGCTTTGGCTGTAGTGATTGTATAAAAAGATAGATGATTTGTAAGTCATTTAGGGATATATCCAGCTCTTTTGATATTTTTTTCCAATTATTATGAGCGAGCTCTTCTAGATAATTAGAAATAATGGTATCGGCATGAGCAGGGCTGTTAGGACCATAAATAGTTTGTAATAGTAAACACTCTTTTAAATTGCGTGCACCGATTCCTAGAGGACCAATCGTTTGTAATAAATGAATGCCCTTTTCTATTTCTAGGTCATTATAAGAAGATTGTATGGATTGCTCATAATACCCATTGTCATCTAAATGGTAAATAATATGTTTTAAGAGCTGAATGTCCTTTTCATTATCAAAAGTTAGCCTGACCTGCTGAAACAGCTCATCACGGATATTTTTTTCACATTTTGTAGAAAGATGCCAATTGTTATAGTGTCTGCCACACGTTTTGGAAATCTGTAGATGCTCTTTAAATGTTGGTTCACTTAGCTCGATTAAAGGATTAACGAGTTCTTGTTCACGTATATATTGTTCTAGCTCCTGAGTTGAATATTGGAGTAGCTCAATTGCCTGACGAAGTTGGGCAGACATAACTATTTGTAATTCTTGTGTTTGTTTAATAGAAAGTTGCATACAAAAAACCTCGATTCTCTATCAATCTATCTAACTAACTTAGAAAAATATAGTGACAAGAAACTTTGACATGTGCAACAAAATGAATCATGAGCTTTCAATAAAAAGCTCAAAATGTTGAAATAAAAGGTTTTAAAAAGTGTAAAAAAAGTAAACATCTTATAGTTAAAGTGTAAATAAATTATAAGACAATGAGTTCTTTTGGTGAATGTGTGATTACTTCAACACCATCTTTTGTAATGATGACATCATCTTCTATTCGAACACCTCCAACTTGTGGGAGGTAAATGCCAGGCTCCACGGTAAGTACCATATTCTCCTCTAAAACGTCTTCACAAACTGTCGACATAAATATATCCTCGTGAATATCTAGGCCAATGCCATGACCTGCTCCGTGTCCATAATTGTCCCCGTAGCCTTTAGCTGTAATGTAGTCTCGTGTATAGCTATCTGCATTTTGCCCCGTAATACCAGCCTTCATATTAGAAAGAGCATGTTGTAAGGAGTCGTAAACAATTTGATAAATCTCCTTTAATTGTTCAGGAGGCTCGCCGACTGCAATAGTTCTTGTCATGTCAGAACGATAGCCTTGATAATAAGCGCCAAAATCAAGTGTTAGCATGTCACCTTGCTCAATAACTTTTGAAGATGCCACACCATGCGGTAGAGCAGAGCGGTGGCCTGAAGCAACAATCATATCAAATGCTGCACCAGTTGCCCCGTTCTTACGCATATGAGATTCCAATTCATTGGCAATTTCAATTTCTGATAAACCCGGTTTAATGAATGTCAGAATATGCTTAAATGCCTCATCTGAAATCCAAGCTGCTTTCTTAATGATTTCAATTTCCTCTGGTGTCTTAATCATACGCAAATTTTCCACAATAGTAGATAAAGGCTTTAAAGTTGCTGTTAATTTATTAGCCATTAATTGATAAGTGTAGTAAGTTACGTGATGCTGTTCAAAGCCAACAGATTGAATAGATTCCTGATCTAAAATTTCCTGAATCATTTCATATAAACGATTGCGATCTATCTCATGAACCTCAAATGTTTTACTTTGCTCAGTTGCTTGCTGAGTATAGCGGAAGTCCACCAATAAAAGTGCACGTGTGTTAGTCACTATAACCGTTCCTGCACTTCCTGTAAATCCTGTTAAATAACGTCGGTTTTGTGCATTTGTAATAATAATTGCGCTCGTACCTTGTGCTTGTAGAGCATTTCTTAATTGTTCTAATTTTGACATGTTGTTATTCTCCCTTCTTTCATGAAATTATAATGCAAAATCCGTGCCAATTTTTAAAAAATTAGAATCGGCATGGAAATTGCATAGATTTTTATAGTGCGATTTCTTTCGTGCAATAAAAATAAAGGGGTTTTGAGGATGGCTAAAAAAACAAAATGGCTCTTCGTATTGTTAGGATTAATGCTCGTTATATTGGTAGGGTGCTACGGAAAACCAACTTCTGGAAATCCTGCTAAAAGTAATGAATCAGACAATGCAACTGCTGATGGGGACGACAATATTGCTACACAGGAGCTTCATTTAGTGGCAACAGGAGATTTAACGACGATGAGCTCTTTGGGGAGTGTAGATGCACTTGCTGTAACAGCAATGAACTCTGTATTTGAGGGATTATATCGTATAGGTCCTGAAAATACACCCATCCCAGGAATGGCGGAGTCACATGAAGTTTCGGAAGATGGTACAGTATATACATTTAAAATACGGAAAGATGCTGTTTGGAGTAATGGGTCTCCAGTGACGGCATATGATTTTGAGTATGCGTGGAAAAGAGCAATAAATCCCGAAACTCAAGCAATTTATTCATACTTAATGTTAGATATAAAAAATGCTGCCAATGTGCAAACAGAAGAGGATCCCCTTTATGGGAAGGTGGAGGAAATAGGTATTAAAGCTTTAAATGATGATACATTAGAAGTGCAGCTAAATGCGCCCATCCCATACTTTATTAGCTTAACGACGTATGCCCCGTTTTTCCCATTAAATAAAGAATTTACAGAGTCCCAAGGTGATCAATATGCGCTAGAAGCGGATAATATGATCTATAATGGGCCTTTCATGATGGAATCTTGGCAACATGGTCAAGGATGGACATTCGTTAAAAATGAAAGTTATTGGGATAAGGACACTGTAAAGCTTACTAAAATTACGCAAAAAATTGTTAAAGATACAGCAACGGCTGTCAATCTCTATGAGGCTGGTGAAATAGATACTGCCGAGTTATCTAGTGAGTATGTGGCTCAATATAAAGATAGTCCAGAGTATTCTACGTTTTTAAAGCCAAATACGTATTTTATTCGTATGAATCATGAGAATAAATATTTATCTAATCTAAACATTCGTAAAGCCATTGATATGGCATGGGACAAACAAGGCTTCGCTGATGTGATATTGCAGGATGGTTCCATCCCTGCTTACTATTTAGTACCACAGGGATTATCAACAGATGACAAGGGGAATGATTTCCGTGATGGCAACGGCGATATGAATAAAACAGATATCGAGCTAGCAAAGGAAGCGTGGGCTACTGGATTAAAGGAACTTGGTGTAGACCAAGTAAAGCTGGAGTTTTTAACATATGACCGTGCAGAGTCTAAGAAAGCAGCTGAATTTATTAAAAATCAACTGGAGACGAATTTAGAGGGCTTAGAGCTAACAATTAATATGCAGCCGAATAAGCAAAAGCTTGCATTAGAGGGGGCTGTTGATTTTGATTTAGATTATGGTGGTTGGGGTCCTGACTATCAAGATCCTATGACTTACATTGAATTATTTGAGTCAACTGCTTATTATAATCAATCAAACTACAAAAATGAAAAAGTGGATGCATTCATTAAACAAGCGAAAACTACCTCTGATGTTACAGAGCGTTGGGAACTTATGCAGCAAGCCGAAAAATTAATGATGGAAGATGTAGCATTTGCCCCAACCTTCCAAAAGGGGTTAAGCCGTTTGACAAAACCATATGTAAAAAATTTATATGAGCATCCATTCTCAGCTGACATAAGCTATAAATGGGTAGAAATTGTAAAATAAAAAATGCTGTCCTCTTCTTTCAGAGGACAGCATTTTTTATTTATAGATAGAAAACTATAGATAAAATCGCTGTCGTAGAGCAGCCAATTATACCTGCTAATAAAAGCGGATAAGTAAAGTTGCAGGAGGGAGCATGAACAAATTCTAAATCACCATCTAATTCAAAGGCATAGACACCATTTTTAGTAACACGTGCAAAAAAACGTTTGAAGCTATAGGTGATACCATTAAAAAGCCCACCTTGCACAACAACCAATGAAGCACCTATAATTGTAGAGGTAAGTGATACAAGAAAAATATTGTTAATCAATGTTAAAAAAGTGATTGGTTGATGGAGGAACAAAATAAAGCTAAGGGAAACTATGATCATACAGCTAGCAAGTAAGAGGAAGGTCTTTTTTTTCAAAGTAATATACCTCCTTCTTGGGCAGAACGATAGTGGATAAGCTCCTCTTCTGTCAGCATAACAAAGTGACCAGGGCGTATCTCAACAAAGCTTTCACTTTCAGTATTTCGATTAGCTTGATAGGTAACTTCATTAAAAATAATGCGTTTGCGGTCTCGCTCTAGCTTAGGATCTGGTAATGGAATGGCTGATAATAATGACTTCGTATAAGGGTGTACTGGATAATCATAGAGTTCTTGACTGTTCGCTAACTCAACGATTTTTCCTTGATACATCACACCAATACGATCACTAATATATTTCACCATTGATAAGTCGTGTGCAATAAAAAGATAGGTCAATCCGCGTTCCTTTTGTAACTGTTTCAGCAGATTCACTATTTGTGCCTGAATGGAAACGTCCAATGCAGAAATAGGCTCGTCTGCAATGATGAGCTCAGGCTCTACAGCAAGGGCGCGTGCAATACCAATACGCTGACGCTGCCCACCACTAAGTTCATGAGGATAACGGTTTGCATACTCTTTTGTTAAGCCCACTATGTTTAATAACTCATATATTTTAGGCTTCCATTCACTTTTAGGCACTTCATGGATGGCCAATCCTTCTGCTATAATATCCATTATTTTCATACGCGGATTAAGAGAAGAATAGGGATCTTGAAAAATCATTTGCACCTTGCTATTGAAGGTAAGCTTGTCTTTTTTTGTTTGATTGTCATTGATATTACGACCATCAACAAGAATTTCCCCGCTCGTAATCGAATGGAGCCCAATAATGGAACGTCCAGTTGTAGATTTACCACAACCTGATTCTCCTACGAGGCCAAAAATTTCCCCTTTATAAATATCGAAAGTAATGCCATCTACAGCTTTATTAACTGAGTTTTTCCCTAAAGAGAAATGCTGCTTGACCTCTTTTAATGATAGATATGGATGTTCTTTATCTAAAATAGCTGATGCATTACGCTTCTCTTGCTGTACTTGAGCAAGGTGCTGATGAACCGGTACTATTTTAGGTGCGTGTTTATGCAATAACCAAGTTGCTGCGAAATGGGTGTCGCTGACCTGGAACATAGGTGGCTCCTCTATAAAGTCAATTTTTAGTGCATGTTTATTACGAGCTGCAAAGGCATCACCAGTAGGAGGATGAAGTAGGTTTGGTGGTGTCCCAGGAATAGCATACAATGAATTTGTACCCATATCAGGATTAGGCATGGCTGCCAGCAGTCCTTGTGTATAAGGATGTTGACAATGATAAAAAATTTCATCAACTAAGCCAATCTCAATGATTTTTCCAGCATACATCACGGCCACACGATTAGCCATTTTGGCGACAACACCTAAATCGTGGGTAATAAAGATAATGGATAAATTCATGTTTTGTTGTATATTTTTTAATAATTCTAAAATTTGTGCTTGGATCGAAACATCTAGTGCTGTGGTAGGCTCATCAGCAATAATAATACGTGGTTCACAAGCAAGGGCCATAGCAATGACGATTCGTTGGCGCATTCCTCCAGAAAATTGGTGTGGATACTGTTTATATCGTTTATCAGCTTCTTTAATACCAACGAGTTGCAATAGTTCTATAACACGGTTTGTTATTTGTTTGCCACGTAACGTCGTATGTTTTTTTATACTTTCTGCGATTTGGTGACCAATTGTCATCGTAGGGTTTAAAGCGGTCATTGGATCTTGAAAAATCATAGCTATTTCAGCTCCGCGTATTGCTCGAATTTCCTGCTCACTGGAAGATAAAATATCATGTCCGTTATAAAAAATATGGCCGCTTTTCACCATTGTTGACTCAGTTGGATTGAGACGAAGAAGGCTTTTCGAAGTCACTGATTTTCCTGAGCCAGACTCGCCAACAATAGCTAAGATTTCGCCCTCAAATAAATCAAATGAAATATTGCGTACGGCTTGTACCTCACCATTGTACGTGTTGAAGGAAACACTTAAATTTTTTACTTCTAATATTTTCTTCATTTAGAGCACCTTCCTATTTACGAGTTTTGGGATCGAATGCATCACGCAGTCCATCACCGAGTAAATTAAAGCTAATCATAATTAAGCTAATGACAATAGATGAAATAATCATGCCATGTGGATAAATTCTTAATAATTTATATGAATCGTTGACAATTGTCCCCAAAGAAGCAGTTGGAGGCTGTAGCCCTAGGCCAATGAAGCTTAATAGGGCTTCCGTGAAAATAGCACCTGGTATTGTAAATGTAGTCGCAACAATAATTGGCCCAAGCGTATTGGGAATTAAATGCTTCCATATGAGACGTTGGTTACTAGCACCAAGTGTTCGTGAAGCAAGCACATATTCATAAGATTTTAGCTTCAATATTTGTGCTCGAACAATTCGAGCCATACTAATCCAACCCACAATTACCATTGCAATCGTAATCGAAATAATTCCAGGCTTTAAAATAAGAATCAGCAGTATGTTCACAATTAATCCAGGTATACCGACCAACACTTCAATAATACGTTGCATAATATTATCTGCTCGACCACCATAAAATGCTGAAACAGCCCCATAAGCAACGCCTATAATTAGATCAATGGTTGCTGCTAAAAAAGCAATATAAAGAGAAATTCTTGTTCCTTCCCAGATACGTGTCCAAAGATCTCGCCCTAATTCATCTGTACCGAACCAAAAATATTCCCCAATACCTTTCGCTTCATATTGGTCTATGCCTCGGCTATCGACGCCATTCAAGCCTAAGAAGGAAATATTCTCAAGGATAGGGATTTTTGGCGGTAAATTAGTGCGTGCGATATTTTGTTCATCATAGCCATGGCTATTCATAAAAGGGCCGAAAATGGCAAGTAATAGAACAACAATAATAGTACATAGCCCAATAATAGCTGCTTTATTTTTTCGCAAACCCCGCCAGGCATCCTGCCAAAATGATTGCTCAGGACGATAGGTGAAATCATCCGTAATATCAGTTTCCGGTGCATATTCAAATAATTCCTTTGGATGGCTTTTAGTTGTACTATCTGTCAGTTTACTAGTCATGTATTATCGCCTCCTGTCACACGAATTCGGGGGTCAATCAATCCGTATAAAATATCGATAATTAAAACGACGGTTACAAATAACACCGCATAAAAAATAGTCGTTCCCATAATGAGCTGATAATCATTCGTTATAATTGAATTAACAAATTGCTCACCTAAACCTGGAATACTGAATATCTTTTCAATGACAAGTGAACCAGTAATAGTGTTAACGGTTAAAGGACCAATAATAGTCACGATTGGGATCATGGCATTTCGAATACCATGCTTTGTAATGATAATTGGCTTTGATAATCCTTTAGCTTTTGAGGTTAAGATATATTCTTGACTAAGGACTTCAAGCATTTCCATGCGCGTAAAACGAGCAATTGTTGCAACTACTCCAACTGCTAATGCAATTGTTGGTAAAATGGAATATTCAAAGCCATTCCAAAAGGCAATGGGTAACCAGCCCAATTTAACGCCAACCCAATACTGTAAAAAACCTGCAAAGACAAATGATGGAATGGATATACCTAGTACAGCTAATATTGTGGCACTATAGTCAATAATTGTGTTGTGTCTTAGAGCAGCGATAATGCCTAATAGAAGCCCAATAATTGTGCCTACTATTATGGCTTGAAAGCCCAAAATCGCCGATGCACCAATACGTTCTTTAATAATCTTAGTTACTGGACGGTTATCAAAGACAAAAGAAACTCCTAAATCCCCCTGTACAAGATTCGTTAAATAAATTCCGAATTGCACAGGAACGGGCTTGTCTAATCCATATTTTTTGTAAAGAAGCTCTTTTTGTGTCTCTGGAAGGCGTTCATCATTAAATGGTGAACCTGGCAAAGCTTTCATTAATAAAAATGACAGTAGGATAATAATAAAAAGCGTAATAATCATATATCCAATTCGTGTAAATATGTACCGAACCATGGCACCAACCTCCTACTAAAAAGTGTGTTAAAACTATTAAATTATTTGCAAGATTGATGCCAATTGTAAGGAAATAAGAGAAGAAAAAATATGAAAATATATATTGCATATCATTTTTTTATATGATATATTTATAAATGTCTTAAAGAGGTCCCGTGGTGTAGCGGTTAACATGCCTGCCTGTCACGCAGGAGATCGCCGGTTCGATCCCGGTCGGGACCGCCATTTATACTTGATATGATCGCTCTTATGTACTGTTACAGTCATAAGGGCTTTTTTGTATATAAGGAGGATTTTCTTTCTGCTTAGCTTTTTAATCATAAAATCTTTTCAAGCATTTGTTGTATGTATAAACGTAACACTCTATGAAGACCCAATGCACAGGGTGGAAACATAGAGGTTAAAAGCTTTACATTTGGTGAAGCCTTTATGACCAACCTCCCATTGATTTTAATGAAATAACATCTATTGCCCTAAATAACCCCACTACGTTCGCTTAAAAAACGCTCAATTTCAATGAATTTAGTTGAATTACTGCAGTAAGTCTAACGAATTGCATATATTTAACATTATCTAAAAATAGTAAAAATTACCGATAAATGATGATGATTTTATAAGGTAAAATGAGTTATGTTTCTAAAATAAAAACTAAGGGTAAAAATTAGAGGTAATTGGATTGACTACGGAGGTGTTTACATGAGCAAAGATCTATTTTCAAAATATTTTTATTTACCTTTGCTTATTGGTTCCATGTTAATGATGGTAGGCTGTGGAGATCCTATTATAGAGATTGAAGAAGCAAATACGTATCACTGGCAAAAAAATATGAACGAAGTAGAATTTGAGAAATTAAAAAATGATATGTCATATATTGAGGTAGTAGAGACAGCAGGTGGTGCAGGTAAAAAGGTGAAAAATAATGAATATCGTTGGAATGATGAAACCTTGTTGACTCAGGCTTATATAGTGAAATTTAAGGATGATAAATTAATTGCTAAAGAGATCGTAGCTGTAAAAGGCCATTCTAATCGATAGTTGTAAAAGAAGACATATTTGACTGTAGGCAGAAGCCATTGAGAAGGTTCACTCTCGATGGCTTTTTCTTCTTATCACATTCATTAAATGGATGCCCATGAGGATACTGATGCGACAATGAAAAATGGAATAATAATAGCTCCTTGAATCTAATCGTTTAATTGTTCACATATTTTTGGATTTTCAAAGCAAGTATAATGAGTATTGGATGCTTTGAACATTTTCGCTAGTTTAGGTAAACTAGAGGTAATGTAGTGATGAGAGGAAAAAGAATATGTATGAAATAATCATGAATTCACTTGATGATACAGAACGTTTTGCCAGCAAACTTGCAAATAAATTAGAAGCTCAGGATACGATTACATTAGAAGGTGATCTAGGTGCGGGGAAGACGACATTTACGAAAGCCTTGGCGAAGGAGCTAGGGGTCAAACGAACAGTCAACAGTCCAACATTTACGATTATTAAGCAGTATGAGGGAAGATTACCGTTTAATCATTTAGATGTATATAGGTTAGCAGAAAGTGATGAAGACCTTGGGTGGGACGAGCTTTTTTATGGAGATGCGGTATCAGTGGTCGAGTGGGCGCATTTAATAGAACAGGATTTGCCACAGGATCGCCTAGCGATAGAGATTTACCGAATCGGAGAAAATGAACGACGCTTTGTGTTAATACCTCGAGGAGAACGCTATGAGGCACTATGTGAGGAGCTAATGAAATGATTTGGTTAGGAATAGAAACAGCAAATACACCACTTTCCATTGCAGTTATAAAGGACGGCAAAATAGTGGCCGAGATGGTACAAAATATAAAATTAACGCATTCTGCAGGTGCGATGCCAGCGATTGAAGAAATTCTAGCACGCATAGATGTAAAACCGAATGATCTGGATGCGATTGCAGTATCTGAAGGACCAGGTTCTTATACGGGTGTCCGTATAGGGGTGACATTAGCAAAAACATTAGCATGGACATTACAGAAACCTTTAGTGGGCGTATCTAGTTTAAAAGCATTGGCTGCCAACGCTGCCCTTTATAACGGGTTGGTTTGTCCAATTTTTGATGCTAGAAGACGCAATGTCTATACGGCAGTTTATCAAGGTGAAACTTTAGAGGCACTTGTGGAGGATCATCATGCACATATTGATGATGTATTAGTGCGTTTAAAGGCATTAGAGCAACCTATTCTATTTGTAGGAACAGATGTTGATATATTTTGGGAGAATATTGTGCAGATGCTTGGTGATTATGCAGTACGTGCACCATTTAGTATTGATTTGCCACGTGCGACGGAAGTCATTCATATAGCGACGAAAATGGAGTTACCGAGTGTCGAAGCTACCCATCACTTCGTTCCACAATATAAACGGATTGCCGAGGCTGAGGCAAACTGGCTGAAAGAACAGAAGGAGAAGGAACATGACTAGGAATGTAACTTATCGAAAAATGGTTTCGGACGATGTGCCAGCAGTTTATGAAATTGAATTGGCTTCATTTCCAGTGCCATGGACGTTAGATTCCTTTTACTACGAAGTGCATGAAAATCAGTATGCGCATTATGTGCTGGCTATAGATGAAAATGGTAGTATTATTGGTTTTTGTGGAATGTGGATGGTCATAGATGCAGCTCAAATAACAAATGTAGCGGTAATTGAGCAGGCTCGTGGCAGAGGGATAGGCGAAGGATTGATGCGTGAGGCGATGCATATAGCGCGTTTACATGGAATGGAGGTTATGACGCTTGAGGTACGTGTGACAAATACGGTTGCACAAAATCTCTATCGCAAGCTTCATTTCCAAGATGGTGGTATACGGAAAGGCTATTATACTGATAACGGGGAGGATGCCCTTGTCATGTGGGTGAATTTATAATGAATAATGGGTTGATATTAGCAATAGAATCGAGCTGTGATGAAACAGCTGCAGCAATTATTCGAAATGGTCATGAAATTGTTTCGAATGTTGTTGCGTCACAAATAGAAAGCCACAAACGATTTGGTGGAGTTGTTCCTGAAATCGCTTCACGTCATCATGTTGAACAAATTACAGTGGTTATTGAGGAAGCTTTAGCACAAGCGAATATAAAGCCAGCCGATTTGGATGCTGTTGCCGTTACGGAGGGTCCAGGTTTAGTCGGTGCGCTGCTAATTGGCATAAATGCGGCTAAGGCGTTTGCTTTTGCCAATAATTTACCGATTATTGGTGTACATCATATTGCAGGTCATATTTATGCGAATGCTCTAGTCCAACCAATGGAGTTTCCTTTATTGGCACTTGTTGTATCAGGTGGGCATACGGAGCTTGTTTATATGAAGGAACATGGCTCCTTTGAGGTTATTGGTGAAACAAGAGATGATGCAGCAGGTGAGGCATATGATAAAGTGGCACGAGTTTTAAATTTACCTTATCCAGGTGGCCCACGCATTGATCAGCTCGCTCATGAGGGAGAAGAGGCTGTACCTTTTCCAAGAGTATGGTTAGAGGAGGGGTCTTATGATTTTAGCTTTAGTGGCTTAAAATCAGCGGTCATCAATTATAAACACAATATGGATCAACGTGGCGAAGCCATTTCACCAGCAGGCGTTGCAAAGGGCTTCCAGGAAAGCGTTGTCGAAGTACTAACAGCGAAAACATTGCGTGCTGCTCGCGAATATCAGGTGAAGCAGGTCATCGCAGCTGGCGGTGTAGCAGCCAATAAAGGCTTACGTGCTTCATTAGAGGCAGTGTTCACTGAGGAAGGGATTCCGTTTTTTGTACCACCACTCAAATTATGTACGGATAATGCGGCAATGATTGGAGCAGTTGCCATGCCAATGTATGAAGCGGGTATCCGAGGAAACTTAACGATGAATGGTCGTCCAGGAATGGAGTTAAAATCCTGGGTGTAGTAGTAAGGGAAGGAGGTATCTTATGGAAGATATCTCTTTTTTTATTTGTCGAAAATTTGTTGATAAAAAATGAATGTAATGAAGGAATTCGTAAAATAGTACACTTTAATTGACAAATTTTTCAGAAAATTATCCACAGGTAATGGAGCGAACTAAATACCGAACACGCGTACTTATGCACAAATTGTTGATAACTTGTGCATAACTTGTGATTATTCAATATATAGTAGCATGTTTTACACGGGATGATGTGGATAAAATAATTTTAAATTGTGGACAGTGTGGAAAACTCTGTTGATATGTTGGTATTACTAGATTTATGGTGTGAATAAAACTGTGGGCATTTTTTGTCGAAAAATAGCACTTGACCAATATATATGAAAAATGAAGGAGAGTAAAGAAAAAAGCCATGTGACAATGCACACGGCTTAAATCAAATTACATATTTATATGTTCTAATTCTTCATTTAACTCTAGCCACTCTAATTCTAAAAGCTCATGCTTCTCCTTTGCAGTAGCCAATTCGCCTTGCAGTTGGGCAATTTTTTCATGATCTGTAAAAATTGCAGGATCACAAAGAGCTTCCTCTAGCCTATCAATGATAGTCGTCGTTTCTTGCATCTTGCCTTCTAGTTCTTCGATAGCACGTCTTATTTGTCGTTCACGTTTTTTTGCCTCTTTATCAATTTTGGAGGTTGAGGTCTTATCAGGTAGAGCCTGCTGTAGTTGCGGTTGGGAAGCACTCTTCATTTGTGCTAGCTCAAACAGCTCCTGTTTTTTCTCTACATAATAATCATAGTCCCCTAAATATTCGAACGACCCAGTTCCAGACAACTCCACCACTTTGGTAGCGATACGATTAATGAAGTAGCGGTCATGAGAGACAAATAGAAGCGTTCCAGGATAATCGATCAAAGCATTTTCAAGAACCTCCTTACTATCTAAATCTAGATGGTTGGTAGGCTCGTCGAGAATTAAAAAATTGGCCTTTTGCATCATTAATTTTGAAAGTGCAAGGCGTGCTTTTTCACCACCTGATAAAGAAGAGACCACTTTATCGACATCTTCTCCACTAAATAGGAAGCGTCCCAATACAGTACGTATATCTTTTTCATTCATAAGCGGCCATTCATCCCATAGCTCTTTTAAGACACTTTTATTGCTCGAAAGCTTTGCTTGCTCTTGATCATAATAGCCAATTTGCACATTCGTACCATAACGGATATCACCTGCAAGAGGCGTTAAATCTTTTACAATCGTTTTTAATAATGTCGATTTACCAACCCCGTTTGGTCCAACAAGAGCAATTCGATCCTCGCGAAAAGTACGTAGCTTAATACCACTAGATATACGCTGATCGCCATAGCCGATTGTTAAATCATCAACGGATAAAACATCATTACCACTTTGACGTTCAATCGTAAAACCAAAACTAGCGGATTTTTCATCACCATCTGGCGATTCCATCCATTCTGTTCGTTCAAGCATTTTTCGTCGACTTTGTGCCATTTTTGTTGTAGAGGCACGTGCAATATTCTTTTGGATAAAATCTTCTAGCTTGGCCTTTTCATCTTGCTGACGCTCAAAAAGTTTGACATCACGTTCATAGTTTTTAGCTTTTACATCTAAATAAGCACTGTAGTTACCTGTATATTTTGTGACACGATGGCGTGATACTTCGTAGACAATAGAAACAACTTGGTCTAAGAAGTAGCGGTCATGGGAAACAATTAAAATAGCGCCTTCATAGCTCTTTAAATAAGATTCTAACCAAGATAATGTTTCAATATCTAAATGGTTCGTAGGCTCATCGAGAATTAGAAGATCTGGTTTACTAAGTAAGAGCTTAGCTAGTGCTAAGCGTGTGCGTTGGCCACCAGAAAGGGAGCTAATGGGTTTATCGTAGTCTTCCGGATAGAATTGCATTCCATGAAGCACTGATCGCATGTCCGATTCATATTGATAGCCGCCAGCATCCTTAAAAGTATGCTGTAGTTGATCATATTCTGACATAACTTTCGCATACAAAGTAGGATTTTCATAAACAGTAGAATCTGCCATTTGCTGTTCGAGCGAGCGGAGCGTTTGTTCTTGGGCTAAAAGGGGTTCGAAAATGGTCATCATTTCATCCCAAATAGTTAACGTAGAATTTAATCCGGCATGTTGCTCTAAATAGCCAACCTGGATGCCCTTTGGAATAATGATATCCCCTGAGTCATAGGACATTTGCCCAGCGATTATTTTTAATAAAGTCGATTTACCTGCACCGTTTCGCCCTACTAAGGCAACACGATCACGGTGTTGAACTTCTAATTTCACACCACTCAAAATTTCATCTGCAAGAAAGGATTTAGTTAGTTGATTGACCTGTAAAACAATCATTCTTGACACCTCAATTCTACCTTAGTGTAATGGATGAACGATTTGCATGCAATGTCGGTGCTTTACTTATTCCAAGCAGTCATGTAAGATTGAAACGATTTCTTTTTAGTTAGCTGCGTACATAGCGCCATTAACTAAAGAGAAATACGCTAGTGGATTGCAATAATGTTGTATATAGTTAAGGATAAATGTATTAAAATTAGTAGTTAAATACAGTAAAATTGATTGAGGTTCAACATAAGGAGGAGAAAGTTTGAAACAAGAATTAAAAATTCCACAAGCCACTACAAAAAGACTTCCTCTTTACTATCGATTTATTCAAAACTTTGCACAAGAAGGTATGGAACGTATTTCGTCGAAGGAACTGAGTGAAGCGATGAAAATAGATTCTGCAACCATTCGCCGTGACTTTTCTTATTTTGGTGCACTTGGAAAGAAAGGCTATGGCTACGATGTACAGCATCTATTACAGTTTTTTAGCCAGACGCTTGATCAGCATGAAACAACAAAAGTAGCGTTAATTGGCGTGGGGAATTTAGGCAGTGCATTATTAAAATATAATTTTCAAAAAAACCACAACACACATATTGTTGTAGCATTTGATTCGAAAGCTCCGAAGGATGGCAAAATGATTAGTAACATTCCTGTTTTTCATCCTGATTTGCTAGAAGAAAAGTATGCAGAATACGGGGCAGAGCTAGCAATTTTGACAGTATCACCACGCTCTGCACAAAAAATGGCAGATCGCTTAGCGGCTATGAATGCAAAGGGAATTTTAAATTTTACGCCCGAGCGATTGACTGTGCCAGATAGCATGCAGCTCTTAACCATTGATTTATCGGTAGAATTGCAAGCGCTTATTTATTTAATTCGTAATCAGGAAGTGTGAAAATTTTACATATTTTAAAGTGGAGTTCACCGTTTCTGTCAAATAGTAATTTTAAACAAAACGCGGTAATATCAGTGAGAGTGACGAAAAACTTTCACATATAATTAGTTAGCAAAATGGCGAAATATGCGTTAAAATGATGGATATAAAGAGGAGGTGGCTGTAATGGGTGGTATTGGTCCTATGAGCCTCATTATTATCGGAATTGTCGCGTTACTAATTTTTGGTCCTAAAAAGTTACCAGAGCTTGGTAAAGCATTTGGTTCAACACTACGTGAATTCAAAAATGCTACTAAAGGTTTAGCCGACGAAGATGATGATGACAAGAAAAAGAAAGAACTAGATAAGTAAGTTAGGATGTTTGAGGAATGAATCCAAAAGATCTAACTGTCATTGAGCATATAGAAGAATTAAGAAAACGGCTGTTCATTGTTGCCGTTTTCTTTGTTCTCGCTATGGCTGGCGCCTTTTTTGTCGCAAAGCCACTTGTTAAATATCTTCAAACTACAGGAGCAAAATATAATATCGAGCTCCATGCATTTGACGTAGTAACACCACTAGCCATTTATATTCAAGTTGTTTTTTTAATTGCATTTATTCTTTCATCGCCAGTTTTAATGTATCAATTGTGGTCGTTTATTAGTCCAGGGTTAAGGGAAGTAGAGCGAAGAGCAACCTTAAGCTATATACCATATTCTTTTTTATTGTTTATCGCAGGGTTATCATTTTCATACTTTTTACTATTCCCGTATGTCATCAAATTCATGATGAATTTATCAAATGATTTAGATATTCAGCAAACAATTGGTATACATGAGTATTTTACATTTTTATTTAAACTCACAATACCATTCGGTTTTCTATTCCAATTACCTATTGTAGTATTATTCTTTTCACGGATTGGAATATTAAGTCCAGATCTATTAATTCGTATTCGTAAATATTCATATTTTGGTTTATTTGTATGTGCTGCTCTCATTGCGCCGCCTGAATTGGCGTCTCACTTAATGGTATCAGTACCACTGTTTATCCTGTATGAAATTAGTATTATGATATCTCGGGTTGGTTATAGAAAATATCTAAAATCAGAGGAAATTCGATTAAAAGAAGAGCAGGAAGCTGAACAAAAGCGCCAGATTGAAGAGGCATTGGAACAGCAACGACGACAAATAGAAGAATTGAATAATCAGTAATAGTTAAAGCTCGGTGGCCTCATGAAGGCACCGAGCTTTTGTATTTTTGGCAACTTTATATAGCTTTTAAAAAAATTATTGCATTTTTTCTAGTTCTTGAAGAAACTTTTGCAATGGTTCTGCATAGAATTGTACAAGTGTCACAAATCCATTCAACATGACGTGTGCAATAATAGAAGTCCAAATACGTTTTGTTTTGTGATATAAAAAGGCAAAGATTAAACCACAAATTGTATAAAGTAAAATATGAGAGAAGTCGAAGTGTATAATCGCAAAGAATATAGCACTTACTATTGCCGCCACCCAGAAGTTTGTTGTTTGGACAAGTGATCCAAATATAACTCTACGGAAGACGAACTCTTCTAAAATGGGACCGAATACAACAATCGCTAATATGGCAATAGGAGCTCCTTTAGCTATAGCGACAATATCTGCGGTATTTTGGGAACCTCCTTCGATACCAAAAACGGCCATTTCAATAGCTGCTCCAATCATTTGACCAAAAAATACAAGGATGAAGCCAAGAATACCCCAAATAATTGTGAGCGGTATCGTTTCTTTTTTTCCTTGATAAACGTTCCAAAAGGTTTTATCACGAGATGTTAAGATTAAACTTAAAATGAGCGCAATTGCAAAGCTAAGCGCAATATACCAGCCTTGAGTTATAGGCGCTGCTTGCTCAGAAGTTAGGTCGGTCATCTTCATAACGAGCTTGTGAAACGGTAAGAGCAACCATCTACTTGAGATTTGCATTAGGATATAAATCAGTAAAACATATAGAGCGGTTTTTTTATGTTTTGTTACTTTTGGAGAATTAGTCACAGTCAAAATCCTTTCCATTCATAGGCTTCCTTTCTATTGTAGATGAATATGGAAAGAAAACAAAATTTTTCGAAGTTCTGACTTGCAAAAAAAAGTGTGATTGATTATCATAATAATTGTGTTAGCACTCGATGATATAGAGTGCTAATAAATTCAACAATTATTATTATTAGGAGGTTGTTTCACTTGTTAAGACCACTAGGAGATCGTATTGTAATTGAACTAATCGAGGTAGAGGAAAAATCTGCATTCGGTATTGTACTACCTGACTCTGCAAAAGAAAAACCACAAGAAGGTAAAGTTGTAGCAGTTGGGACAGGTCGTGTTTTAGAGAACGGACAACGTGTAGAGCTTGACGTTAAAGTTGACGACCACATTATTTTCTCTAAGTACGCTGGTACAGAAGTTAAATATGAAGGTAATGAATACCTAATTTTACGTGAAAGCGATATTCTCGCAATTATTGGATAATTTTTAATGCACCTTCAATGAAGGTGAATGCTTATTGTTTCTTGAACGAAAAGTGACAATAAGATGAAATTGATATAAATATATTGAAGAAGCTTAACGAATATTCCATTTCAGGAGGGTAAATTCTCATGGCAAAAGATATTAAATTCTCAGAAGACGCTCGTTCATTAATGTTACAAGGTGTAGATAAATTAGCGAATGCAGTAAAAATAACATTAGGTCCAAAAGGACGTAATGTAGTGTTAGAAAAAAAATTCGGTTCACCACTTATTACAAATGATGGTGTGACAATTGCAAAAGAAATCGAGCTGGAAAATCCATACGAAAACATGGGAGCAAAATTAGTAGCTGAGGTTGCTTCTAAGACAAACGAAATCGCTGGTGATGGTACTACTACTGCAACAGTTCTTGCACAAGCAATTATTCGTGAGGGCTTGAAAAACGTGACAGCTGGTGCAAACCCTGTAGGTATCCGTAAAGGGATTGATAAAGCTGTTGCTGCGGCATTAACTGAATTACACACGATTTCGCGTCCTGTAAGCAATAAGGATGAAATCGCACAAGTTGCTGCTATTTCGGCAGCTGATGATGAAGTTGGACAGCTTATTGCTGAAGCGATGGAACGTGTAGGTAATGATGGTGTTATTACAATTGAAGAATCTAAAGGCTTCACAACAGAGCTTGATGTAGTAGAAGGTATGCAGTTTGACCGTGGCTATGCATCACACTATATGGTAACAGATACAGATAAAATGGAAGCAGTTCTGGATAACCCATATATCTTAATTACTGATAAAAAAATTACAAACATCCAAGAAGTATTACCATTATTAGAACAAGTGGTACAACAAGGTCGTCCACTTTTAATTATTGCTGAAGACGTTGAAGGAGAAGCACTTGCAACACTTGTCGTGAACAAGCTTCGTGGTACATTCAACGCTGTAGCAGTAAAAGCACCAGGTTTTGGTGATCGTCGTAAAGCAATGCTTGAAGATATCGCTATCTTAACTGGTGGTCAAGTAATTACAGAGGAATTAGGTTTAGACCTAAAATCAGCTGATATTTCTTCGCTAGGTCGTGCTGCAAAAGTAGTTGTGACAAAAGACAATACTACAATTGTTGAAGGTGTAGGCGGTGCAGATGCAATCGAAGCACGTATTGGCCAAATCCGAGCACAACTTGCTGAAACAACTTCAGAATTCGATAAAGAAAAACTACAAGAACGCCTTGCGAAATTAGCGGGTGGTGTAGCAGTTATCAAAGTAGGGGCTGCAACAGAAACAGAGCTTAAAGAGCGTAAACTTCGTATTGAAGATGCTTTAAACTCAACACGTGCAGCTGTTGAAGAAGGTATCGTATCAGGTGGTGGTACTGCACTTCTTAACGTGTATGCAGCAGTGGAAAAAGTGTCTGAATCTGAAGAAGGCGATGTAGCAACAGGAGTGAAAATTGTTCTTCGTGCTTTAGAAGAGCCAGTTCGTCAAATCGCTAACAACGCTGGTCTTGAAGGCTCTATCATCGTGGATCGCTTGAAACGTGAAGAAATTGGCATTGGTTTCAATGCAGCAACAGGCGAATGGGTAAACATGATGGAAGCAGGTGTAGTAGACCCAGCAAAAGTAACTCGTTCAGCATTACAAAATGCTGCGTCAGTAGCTGCTCTATTCTTAACAACAGAAGCAGTAGTTGCAGATATTCCTGAACCAGCTGGCGCAGGTCTGCCAGATATGAGTGGTATGGGCGGCATGCCAGGAATGATGTAATTAATCTCGCTAAAACATTGATATATCAATGGTTCAAGAGGTTAAAAACATCACTTAAAGCGAAAAACTAACGAAAAACAAACATTTTTTCTAAAAAAGATTAGAATTGATGTTATGGAGGATGTTTCCGAAAGTGCTAGTCATTTTCTCGGAAGCATCCTTTTTCATTTTGTTAGTAACATGTGTATAAATCTTTAAAGTTGTTTGCATGTCATCATGTCCCACTCGCTCCATAATTGTATTCAAATCTACACCAGCCTCGGTTAACATACTAATATGAGTGTGACGGAAAATATGAGGAGTTGCGTTTTTTTTAATGTTTGTATGTTCTAGTAACCTTGCCATTCGATTAATAATTGTTTTTTGGATATATGGATACCCGTTAATACGACAAAATACAAAGTTTCCATCATGATATTCATTCAATTCTTCCTGTCGATACCTAGAAGTAACTTTCATTTGCCGTTTACGATGTGATTTTAATAAATCCATTATGCTTTTCTCTACTTCAATAGTCCGTATAGAACCATCGGTTTTCGGTGGAGTTAATTCGTACTTCCTCATGTTGTTATCTTCATTGTAAAGAGTTTTTGTAATACGAATTGTATTGTTGCGAAAATCGATATCAGACCATTTCAAGGCACATAATTCTCCAGATCTCATACCAGTAAACGCTAATAAATAAAAACGTTCGATGTCTAAGTCCAATCCGTGATTAGTAACAGCATATAAAAAAGATTCCACTTCTTCATTAGTTAAATAACCTTCTTCGATTGTTTCTGTCTCTATTTCTTCAACTGTTCGGCGTTTTTTCGGCACAATGGCACCAGTAGCCGGATTATCTTTAATCAATCTATCTTTGACACCGTATTTAAAAATCATGCTGGCACATACATGCACACCCGAAACCGTGTTACGTGCGTATTCTTGAGATATTTTATTTAATAACTTTTGATATTTTGAATGAGTAATATCTATGATTGGCATTTTAGCAATGTGCTTATTTAAAATTTTTATTTCTTTTTCTCTAATTCTAACAGTGCCTCTCTTAACACCAGTTAATTCATAAGTTTCAATCCATTCTGATGCAAGCTTATCAAAAGTCATATTTTGACCAACGCGTTGATCTATACCATCTTTTTGTAATGAGTAGATAGCTTCATTAACTCGATTCATTGCCTCTTTTTTGGATTTACCTCTACGTGATATTTGATTTCGCTTACCAGTAGCCGGGTCAGGTGGACCATCTGCAACACAGACCCAACGTTTTTGACCAGATTTTAATTTTATTTCTTCACAAAACATTTCTATTCCTCCCATATTCAGTATTATAATAAGAATATATGTTCTATTTTAGGTTATAAAAAAAACCTCATTAAAAAGTGGTTAGGTAATAAGTATTTAATTGTTATTAACCGTATCTTCTATATTTCGTGTAGATAACCAATTCTTCCGCATCTGCTAATTGTAATCTGAAATCAATCATTTCAATCGTAACATCAAAATATTCAGCAAGTATCCATTTAGTCCAGTGATTTTCTTGTAAAATTGCCACTCTTAAGTATTCTATAGGAATTAGAGTTTCAGCCGCCCACTTCATGGCCTTATACTCCACTTTGCCAACACTCAGTCGTTCATGATAATGCATTCGGGAATTAGCGATATTATTTCCTACAGTTGTAAAATGATGACCTAGTTCTTCTGCTAAAATACATCTAAACAAAGGAGAATCATATCTAATTCTATTTGCAATACCAATAGTAGGGGGGAGACCTGGTTCAAAGAAATAAACAGCATCCAAAGGATTAGGGAAATCCCAATGCTCAATTACTATACCCTCACCTAAAGCGATATCGCATAATTTATATGTATCAACAATTGGCATTAATCATTCCCCACTTTATTCTTTGTTTCTATACTTAGTTCTTATGAATTCTTTAAAATTTTCAAGTTCTTTGACAGCTTCTTCTGGTAAATCTTCTAAAAAATTGTCAGACCTGTGTGCTGCCAGTTCTCCTTGGTTTTTAATATTTGTTCTTCCTAAAAGATAATCTGTCGAAACGTTATACAAATCTGCTATGTTAGATAACATAGTTGGGTCAGGTGTCCTTGTTCCATTTTCATATCCAGACAAAGTATTACTTTTAATACCTAATTTATCAGCAACAAATTTCTGGAGATAACCATGTTCTTCTCGCATTGTTCTCAAGCGCCTAGGTAAAATTTCTTCCCCCATAAAAAACAACCTTTCTATGTAATCTTTTTTATAGATAATATCGCAATTCTCGATTTTTTATATAAATATTCGCAAAATGTGATAAAAAAGTTTGACAATCTCATTTTGCGATGTTAAAGTGTAATTAATCAAATCGCGATTCGCGAAATGAAAGGTGGTGCTAACCATGAAAGAAAAACCAATTGTACAAAACAACCTTAAACAACTACGTAAAAAAAGAGGTATACAACAAAAATTTGTCGCGAAATCAATTGGCATTTCAGCAAATTACTATTGTCAAATTGAAAATGGTCATCGCGTTCTACCAACTAAATATCTACCGAAAATAAGAGAAGTTTTCGGGGTTACATTAGATGAAATTTTTTTTGATAGTGAAATCGCGAATCGCGATTCTAATAGGATTGCTTAAATAATATATTTATCATGCATTATTTCTGTATATAACTCAAAAAGGAGGGTGTAGATGTGAAAGTTATAGACATTGACGGTTTATTAGTAGCAGCAGGTGCATGGGAGAAAAATCAGAGTCTTGACAATGTAATGGACAAGTTCTCAGATTCGCTCTATGAAGAATTTCAAAACATGACCTTAGAAGAATTTAAAAAACACATTCGCCATAAGGTCATGCTTGAAAAACATTCAAACGAAATCGTTGTTACATTTGGTTTTGAAATTATAAAGCCTTAGCTTCTGACAATCCCTTTTCCGTCAACTCAAATCGAAATTCAGTTTCGTTAGGCTCTATATTGACCGTGTTTGAAACGATATTTTCTGAGTGAGGTATTAGATACCCATTTTCGAATAAATAATTAGTTGCATCCCAAAGGTTCTTAAATTCATCTGAATTTTTAGGTTGAATCTCCGAGTAAGAGTTGCCGCTCTTTCGTAAATTTTCAAGACCTAAATTTAACAGAAATTTCTCATAGTTATTCATCCAATTCACCTCCAATCTACTAATAGCTTAACAGATTGGAAAATATTAAAAAAACAGGAGGTTCTATTATGAATCAATTACAAAGAAACATCCCAAGTACAGAAGTTGCAGAAATGGTTGGTCGTCAACACAAAGACGTAATGCGAGATATCCGCACTATAATTGACCATTTAGGGAGTGAGCGCAAATCTGCGCAGACCTCAAATGAGACTTTAGGTAATGACCACAAAAATGAGAACAACTATTTTATCGAATCTACCTATAAAGATAACTTCAATCGTGAACAACCTTGCTTTTTACTAACTAAAAAAGGTTGCGAATTATATGGTACTCGAATGACTGGAGAAAAAGGTACAAAATTTGCTGTTCAATACATCGAACGTTTCAACGAAATGGAAGAGCAGCAGAAGGTGAATTTCACTATGCCTCAACCAACTACTGCTGAATTAATCGCCATGATGGCGCAACAAGGTGTTGAACAAGAACGCCGTCTAAACGCAGTGGAAGAAAAACAACTTCAATTAGAAACTAAACAGGACAATATCGCAGAAATAATTGCCCTAAATCCAACCGAATGGCGAAAAAAGGTTACGAATCTTATTAATAAGATAGCTCTTTCACGCGGTGGATTCGAAGCATATCGAAATGTCCGTAATGAAAGTTATCAAATTCTAGAAGAACGTGGTCGTTGTAAACTTGATACTCGCTTAAGTAACCGTAGAAAAGAAATGGCTTTGAATGGGATTTCTAAATCAAAGTTAGATAAAGTAACTAAGCTTGATGTTATTGCAGAAGATGCAAGATTAACTGAAATCTACTTAGCGATTGTAAAAGAAATGGCTATTAAGCATCAAATTAAAGTAGAAGGGTTGGGTGCTTAATGACCATCAAAGAACAAATTCAAAATATTGAATCTGCTGAATTTGATTTATTTGAAAAAAAATTATCACTTGTAATAGAAAAAGCATATTTACGTGGTGTAGCTGATGGGCAAACAAAATATGCATTAAAGCCTCTATTAACAAGAAAACAATTTATGGAATTAGTAGATATTGGTGAAACAAAATGTGCCGAATTGTTCAATCGTAGAGATTTCCCAGTAAACAGAGAATTTGGTCATCCAAGAGTACCTACAGAGTTATTGTTTGAATGGATTTATGCAAATACTGATTGGGTGCGGGCAAATGCACCCAAGGCAATGCAATTTAATAAAGCTATTTAATAGGAGAGGCCAGGGCAAATGGCCTCAATCAAACTACCAATCTAGTAGAAATCTAAGAGGTAGGGGCAACTACCTCTTATCACTATATTAAGTTAACTTGGAAGAAATTAGTATTCCACTATGGAATATATTCTAAATTGGAATAAAGGGGCAGAAAAATGGTTACAGATTTCGTGAAAGCAGGAAAGATGTTAAAAAAATTCCGCGTCAATGCAAATATTACTCAGGAGGAAATGGCGGATAAATTAAATAGTACACAATCAACTGTCAGTAAATTAGAAAGTGGTAGAAAGACAATAGATATTTTCACTTTTGCTAAATGGTTAAAAATTACTGAATCTGAGTTTGCTGGAACAGCAATGATGTTTGGAATGGAAATAGCAAATGCTCTTACACATATATCACAAACTGTTCCAACAATAGTAGGAGGGTTTATAAGTTGGATGCTTTAGAAAAACTAAATCAGCAGATAAAAAGAGAAATAGCTTGTATTGATGATCTAACAGATGTAATTAAACTACACGTAAAAGCAGGTCGTATCAACATAGCAAAACAACTAGAGCGAGACCTACATAATTCGTTGAAACAACTAGAGCAACTACATGAACGCAAACGTTTTTGGACAACTGTTGAACAACTTAATAAGAATGGAGTACTAGCAGAGGTGGTGGATAAGGTTGTGGAAATGGCTTGATAACTATTTTTACTTACCAGAGGATGATGTACCAGAATCACACAGAAAGTTTTGTATCATTGCTGTTCTTACGATGCTTATTATCGGAGTGCCAATTATCATTACATGTTGGCAATAAAAAAGCTGCTTAATCTCTGCGAAAGATTAAACAGCGTACACCCTATACAAACCAATTATATCACAAAATCAGATGATTGCGAGAATTATCTCGCTCTCGTCAAGCAGCTTACAGCACCGTCTCCCTACGGTTATGCTTTGCCGTTGTAAGTTGCTTGATGGGATACCGTCAGAAAGAAGGTGAGCACATGCGACAGCTTATGGAAGTTGAAAATCCAATGGTGTTAGGAACGATTGAATCCGTAAATAGCGTACCTACATTTAGGTATATCGAGACAGAATTTCGTGATCTTTACGGTAGCTTAATCGTTTATAACGACGACTATATGGAGTTTCCGAATGGAGATATCGTTCATTTAGACAACATCCATACGTATTTAGAGGATAACTATAATGCGAAATTTTACACAAAAAAATAAACCACTACTCAGAATAGTGGCTTAACAAATCATTTTTACCATCATATCACGAAAGGAAGTAATTTGCATGGTTTTAGCAAAAATTACGACTGCTGATATGAGTCGTGACGAGTGGTTAGATGCTCGTCGCGCTGGTATCGGTGGGTCAGATGCAGGGACAATCATGGGGTTTAATCCATATAAAAGTGCTTACCAACTATTTTTAGAAAAGACAGGTCAGTTTTACGAGAAGATCGAAAATGAAGCTATTCATTTCGGAAATAAGTTTGAAAATTTAGTTGCTGAAGAATTTGCAGAACGTACAGGTAAAAAAGTGAGACGTATGAACAAAATGTTGGTTCATCCAGAACACGATTTTATGTTGGCTAATCTAGATCGCGTAGTCGTAGGTGAGCGAGCTGTACTTGAATGTAAAACAGCTAATGAGTATTTAAAGGGTGAATGGGAAGGTGAAGAAATACCGGCAAGTTACTTATGCCAAGTCCATCATTATCTAGCTGTTACAGGCTTTGAAAAGGCTTATATCGCTGTTCTTGTTGGGGGCAATACATTCATTTGGAAAGAAATTGAGCGTGACGAGGAATTCATACAAATCCTCATAGATCGTGAGAAAGACTTTTGGGAGAATCACGTTTTAAAAGATGTAGCTCCACCGATTGATGGTTCGGATGCAACGAATGAATTAATCAAAAAAATGTACCCACAAGATGATGGTACAGCCATCATGCTCACAAAAGATGATGATGTACTACTGGATGCTATCGATTCTATTTCTGTTGAAATTAAAGCATTAGAGAAGCAAAGGCAAGAGTATGAGAATCAGTTAAAACTCAAGCTTGAAAACGCTACAGAAGGGCATACACCACGTCATAAAGTGACATTTAAAACAATTGTCTCTAATCGTGTAGATAGCAAGCGTTTAAAAGCAGAAGCACCTGAAATTTACGAGAAATACAAGAAACCATCATCATCTAGAAGATTCAATTATAAAAAATTGGAGGCAAATTAATCATGAAACAAATAAAACAATTCGTTATTAAGGAAAATGTTCTAACAACTGTAACTGCTGTTGTAACTGCATTTGACGCAAGAGATGCAAGGTTACGGTTTAAAAGAGGTGAACATACAGATTATCAAAATTATGAATCTGAAACACAAACAGAAATAACTGCTGTGGAAGGAGATAAATAATTATGGCAACTACAAATGAATTAAAAGCTAAATCACAAGGTCAAGTACAACAAAATGTCACGCCAGAGCAATCATTGAACACGTTATTAAAACGTATGGGTCCTCAAATTCAACGTGCATTACCAAAACATATGGATGCAGATCGTATTGCTCGAATCGCCTTAACGGCAGTACGTGCCACACCCAAGCTACTAGAATGTGATCAAATGAGTTTTGTAGCTGCACTTATGCAATCAGCTCAATTAGGGGTTGAACCTAATACAGGGCTAGGACAAGCTTATTTAATCCCTTATGGTAAGCAAGTTCAGTTCCAGTTAGGTTATAAGGGTTTAATCGACCTAGCTGTTCGAAGTGGCCAATATAAAGCTATCTATGCTCATGAAGTTTATAAGGAAGATGAATTTTCATTTGCATACGGCTTACACAAAGATTTAGTGCATGTACCTTCAACAAATCCAGATGGTGAACCTATAGGCTACTATGCTGTGTACCACTTGAAAAATGGTGGGTATGACTTTGTTTACTGGACGAGAGAGCGAATCGATAAACATGCTCATGAATTTTCTCAGGCTGTAAAAAAAGGTTGGACAAGTCCTTGGAAAACAAACTATGACGCGATGGCTAAGAAAACTGTACTGAAAGAAGTATTGAAGTATGCCCCTAAATCTATCGAGCTACAGAAGGTTGTAGAGGCTGATGAAACGATTAAAACCGAGGTTTCAGAGGATATGAGCGATGTTATAGATGTTACGGATTACTCAGTTATTGAAGATGAACCAACTCAAGAGGAATTGATCATTGAACAGTAAAGTACCCCACAAAGTCCTTCTGCCTGCTTGGATATTCCAACAGGCGAAGGATAACGATGAAATCAGACTCTTGGTGTTGGATTACATGACTAGGTATCCAAACTATCGAATTATCAAAGTGAGTGGTAGTTTTGCAGTTTGTGAAAAGTTAGAGAGCTTTTTATAGAAGCTCTCCATACTACATTACTTTTCTAACTTATCAGCAATTCTTAATAGAATTTCAGTTTGTTCTTTTTGGATATTAATGATTTTAAGCACGAACCAGACTATAAATACTACTGGTACAAGATAGAAAAGTAATAAAAAGAAAATAGGGATAATTCCTAATAATATTTCCATAACTGTATAAAAACCTCCTTGCTGGATTATTTTATCATAATTATTTAACTGATTTGGCATCGATTTTAAGTTAATGATTTCAGATTAAAAGTTTGAATATTGCGACATAAGGAGAGGCGAGGGCAAATGGGCATCATCCGAGTGGCTAAGAATAGCAACTATGTAGTGATGAATCGAACGGCATTGAACGATAACCGGCTATCTTGGAAAGCTAAAGGCATAATGGCATACATGCTTTCAATGCCAGATGATTGGGTGTTTTATATGGACGAGCTAATGACTCACTCAACAGATGGCAAGGCATCATTCAGAGCTGGTTTCAATGAGTTAAAACAATGTGGTTACATCGAACGAAAACCTATTCGTGAAGGGCAAAGAATTAAAGAATGGGAAACGATCGTTCATGAAGTACCTATAAATTCTCTACTTACCGATTTTCAAGAAGTAGAAAAGCAAGAAGTAGGTTTTCAAGAAGTAGAAAATCGAACACTACTAAGTACTGATAATAACCAAGTATTGAATAAACCAAATACTGATAATAACCAAGTACTGACTACAGACACGAAGCATGCTCAAAAGCTATATGAGTTCTTTGTCAGTCGTCTGCAAAAGTTTCCTAGTGATAAGTTACGAGAAGATATCGAATACTACCTAGCAACCTATCTGGATGCAGATCTTATTATCGAAGCATTTGAACGAGCACTTATAAATAGCCGAGTTACCAATAAAGAAAAATATGCTACTGGAACATTACGCAACTGGAAACATGAAGGCGTAACATCTATCGAACTATTAGCTAAAAAGGAGGCGCAGCAACTTGGAAGCGATCAGCGAAGTATTCCAACAGATGATGAAAAAAAATCCGCGATTAGAGCAGAGAATAAAAGACGTGCAAAACTCGCTGGGCTCTAGAGGTATTGAGTGTAGAACAATTCCGAGTGATGCATGCCCTAAAAAGAAGTGTGATGGCAGTGGATTCCTTTGGTATATCGACTATTACAAAAAGATGCATCCAGACAAGGTTGCTGAAGATATTAGAAAGCACAGAGAGCTATACGCTGTGGCTCATGAAGCGAACAACCAACAGGAAATGAATCGTATTAACACTATCTTGGTTGACTTAAAAAAAGAATCAGAGTGGTGGGTGAAATGCGAATGCCATGAACAAAAGCAAAAAGAGCAAGAGATTGCTAAAAAACTAGATTTATCAGGAATACCCGACATTTTTAAGGGTGCCAAGTTAAACGATTTTAGAACGGAAATTTATCAGAAAGAAGAAGATCGAACTGCTGCTAAGTTAGCTAGAAAGAGTGCTGCCAACTTTGTAGCTAACTACGAGCAAATGAAAGCAGCTGGTAAAGGTCTTTACTTCTACAGTGAAGTTAAAGGCTCAGGTAAAACTCGTATTGCTTCAAGTATCGCAAATGCATTAATCAACATGTATAACGTGAACGTGGTGTTTATAAAGGCTGCTGATATTTCACTTCAGGTACGTAAGACATTTAAAAAGAACACTGAGACATCAGAGGAAGAAGTGCTTCGGATATTCAAAGAGGTCGATGTGTTGATAATCGATGATTTTGCAGTAGAGAATAACACGGATTTCATGGAGGAGCTTCTTACAAAAATTCTTGATTATCGCATGGAATCTAAAAACATTACCTTGATCACTTCGAATATTACACAGGACGACATTAACAATTTATATAAAGATGGTCGTGTAAAGAGCCGTGTAAAAAAGATGTGTTATGAGGTGATCATGCCAGAAGAATCAATTCGTGATGAAGAAGCTAAGCGAGAGAATGAATCGCTTGAACGTATTTTATTTGGATAATAAGGGGCAACAGCCACTTGGTGGAGGGTGAAGGGATGATAGTTAAAGCGCAATTTGAAAACACTACGATGCTTTTTGGAGATTCATATAAACCATGGCAGATGCAATTCGATGAATGGGCTTGGTTGAATAAGAACGATAAATCATTGAACTTAGTAAGAGTTACAGTTTCGGAAGAACATTGGGTATCGTGGGGCGGATTGAAATGGTGTCCTGAAGATCGCTTTCAGCATCAATTAAATCGAGAAGGTTGCCAAGATGATGAATCAGACAACCAAAATCCGCGACAATACAGTGAAATGCAATTTGTGCGTGATGCAAAGGTAGAACGTAAGGTGTTGAAGATGCTTGATGTAACACCTAAACAGCACCGTTTAAACACCGTGAATAACTTAATTCGGTACATTTCAGAACGAGGACATAGGTACTTTTATACAAACAGTACACTTCATGAAAGTAACGTTGAAAGTGTAGCTTATATGAAATTAAAAAACGGTCGCCTTTATTTTGTAGACAATTATACAAAGCATGAAGTACCAGTGTTAGATAATGGCCGTGATTGGAAAGGGTTTTCGCATGGTGGCACTTTACGAGCGCTAGTACTAGATTTCGCAGAGTTTATTCGCACAGGGAAGTGGAGTAATGGCAGCAATGGATATGGCGGTTTGTATTGTAGTCATTGGGGCCACAGCGATGAAATTCAACAAGAAATCATCAACTACGCCAAAGATATTGGCTATTTAGGAAGGTGAAGGGATGGACTTTTGGAAGCTTGTAAACGATGTAGCAAAAGCAGCTAATGAACTTCACAGAGAGCAACTTGAAAGAGAAATGGACAAGCTTATGAGCGAAATTGAAGCGTTTAACATCGCTAATGCCATCGACATCGCTTTGGCTACTAGAAACCGTGAGGCTTTTAACAAATTAGTGGGGAGTGAATGAGTGATGAAACAAGAACAGTTGAATGCCATTAAAGAACGTGTGGCGAAGGCTACACCTGGACCGTGGAAAGTTGCTTACGATACTGATGACCGTGATCATGTGGTAGATGTTTGGTTTAACAGTGAGGACAACGGTCATGCCGAGATACATGATAACAGTTTTGGTAATGCTCCGTATAACGCAAAATTCATTTCTCTTGCTCGAGAAGATGTGCCAGCACTTGTTGAATACATTGAAAGTTTACATGAACTACGGAAAGACGATTTTCTAGTAATGTGCGAATCAAAAGATGAAGTCAGAAAAATGCGCTTAAAGGTTGAGAGGTTACGTAAAGCACTAGAAGAAATTATGGAAGACCAAGCGCCTATTATGGAAGGTTGGGAAACGACTACGTACGAAATTGCTCGTAAGGCACTAGGCGGTGAAGCTCATGAATGAACAATTCATAATTGATCAGATGATCATACACGTTGGGCTTTACAAGAAACATAAGGATACGGAAAATGCCATGGGCTTTTATCGAAAACTTGAGGAATTACGAAAGCTCAAAAACTTCAATATTCAAGATGATGCCTTAGATTATGTGATAGAAAAAATGAAAGAGGCGAAAGCTGCATGAAACGACGTCAGAGAAAAAAGAACAACATCCAAAAAGCTCAAGCTTATAAAGATGTGTTGATTAATAAAGGATTTACCATATCCAATGGTTTTAGTGTAGCGCCATTCAGATCATTAAATGGTGTGGATTATGGAGTATATATTTCGAATCCAAAAGGGATAAAAACATTCATTTTCCCAAGCTTGATGGAGGATAAGAACTACAGCCTTAAAGCTTTCGATACAACATTCAATAAACGGTATTTCAAGGAGGTTTCGGCATGAGTAGAGAGATTAAGTTTCGAGCGTGGGATAAGAGTTCTGAATATATGCATTCAAATGTTCAAAGTGGAGTTTATGAAGATCCAGACGAATGGACAGAATTCAGTACAGTTTTAGGTTTAGAATGTTTCGAAGTAATGCAATACACAGGCTTAAAGGACAAGAACGGCAAGGAGATTTTCGAGGGAGATATTGTTGAGTATAACGATTTTAATTCATTAAGAACAGGGGGACACGCAGAGGATAAAATCATTGTCGGTAAAGTCGCTTTCAGTTGTGGTATGTGGATGGTCAAAGAGAAAAATTGTGTTCACGATTTATACGAAGGTTTAGGTAATGATGAAGAATTAGAAATCATCGGCAACATTTACGAAAACCCAGAATTATTGGAGGAAACAGCATGATTAACCGAGTCGTATTAGTTGGCCGACTTACAAAAGATCCTGAGGTGCGTTTTAGTCCGAATGGCATTGCCTCATGTCGCTTCACAGTTGCAGTAAACAGGACATTCCAAAATCAACAGGGTGAACGTGAGGCAGACTTCATTAATTGTGTGGCTTGGAGAAAGCAGGCTGAGAATCTAGCAAACTTTCAGAAGAAAGGTAATTTAATAGGTTTGGAAGGGCGAATCCAAACAGGCAGCTATGAAGGGCAAGATGGCAAGCGTGTGTTTACTACTGACGTTGTAGCTGACAGCATCCAATTCTTAGAGCCGAGAAACAGCGCAGGAGGCTCACAGGACACATCAAACCACGAATCTAGTATAAATACAGGTGGACAGCATCAAGGTAGTTCACAGGGGCAATATGGCGGTAATAGCAATCAGCCAAGTTATACAAGAGCAGATGAAGATCCATTTGCTAATAGTAAGGGACCAATTGAAGTTAATGAGGATGACTTCCATTCTAAGGAGTGATTTATATGTCAAATACACAAAAACGCAAAATATTGTATGGCAGAACACTTAGGGAATTACAAAAGCAAATTAAGTTTCAAGAAAAGGCAGCTTATGTGCCAATCAGCGCGGTTAAGTTTTATGAACATGAAAAGTATCCATATCAAATTTTAGTAGAGAAAAAATGGTTAGCGAAGGGGCGTAAAAATGAACTTAACAAAACTATTTGAAACACAAGCAGTATTGGACGAGCACATCATGCAGGAGCATCCAGAACTAAGAGGGCAGAACAATCTTGACTGGAAGTTGCTAGCGTTACAGGTTGAGCTAGGTGAGTGTGCTAACGAATGGCGTGGGTTTAAGAAGTGGAGTAAGGATCAGGAGCCGAGGACGGTTATCTATGAGGATTGCAAGTCTTGCGATGCGAAAGGCTCAATCAGTTACCACGGTAATGGTTCTGGTGAATGGTTACCATGTAACGATTGCGAAGGTTCAGGTGCGAATCTCGTTGGTAATCCTCTCCTTGAAGAATACGTGGATTGCTTGCATTTCATTTTGAGTATTGGGTTGGAATTAGTCATTAATCCAACTTTATATTGGGATGACATTACAACTGATGAATCAGATATTACGCGTAAATTTTTAGATATTACTTCTAGAATCCTTGAAGTGGATCAGTGGGAGAATACCGACTCTTGGGAGGAGCTTTTTGAGGAATTTTATCTGTTAGGTAAGTTGCTTGGCTTCAAATGGGATGAAGTAGAAGAATCTTACTACGTTAAGAACAAGGTCAATCATGAGCGTCAAAACGCTGGTTATTGAGGTGCCACATGAAAGAATACGCACTTTACAAAGGTGATCAGATGGTAGCTATAGGAACGGTTAAAGAGATAGCTGCAGACCGTGGGGTTAAGCCTCATACAATTCGATTTTACATGTCAGGTGCTTATCAAAGACGCTCGAAAATTGAAGTAAATAACAGATTACAGCTTATTAAACTAGAAGATTGAATGGAGGAAATAATAATGGATAATGCAAAGTTTTTTGAATTCAGTGAACCGTATTACGCGTTAATTATGGCAACTTCTGAGGAAGAAGCTAAAAAGGTGTATGTAGAAAATGTCGCTGAGGACGAAGGGGATTTAGAGTTTACAGAAGTCAATGATTACTACGCAGTAGCAAGATTTGCTTATGGGAAGGGCGAGGATGGTAAACAACCTCCATTCAAAGAGATTTTGGAACAATTAAAAAGCGACCAACCTGAATTGCTGTTGATTGATGGTAGCTTGATTTAACTAAATACACGCTGCTGGTAGAACGACATTAGGTTGTTTTATCAGCAGACTTATAAGAGTGCTAATAAGGATGTGAAGAGAATGAAATTCTTAGACCTTTTTGCAGGTGTTGGAGGCTTTCGTTTTGGAATGGAAGCCGCAGGACATGAATGCGTTGGTTTCGTTGAGATAGACAAATATGCTCGTAAATCATACGAGGCTATACACAATACAAAAGGAGAGTGGACAGCTCATGACATCACTAGCGTTACAGATGACGATATTCGAGGACTTAGGGATAGAGGACCAATCGATATTATCTGCGGAGGATTCCCATGCCAAGCTTTTTCAGTTGCTGGGAAGCGAAAAGGATTCGATGACACTAGAGGAACTCTTTTCTTTGAAATCGCTCGTTTCGCCAATATCATCCGACCACAGTATTTATTCCTTGAGAACGTCAAAGGACTCCTCAATCATGACGGGGGAATTACGTTCGAGGTTATCCTCAGAACCTTGGATGAACTCGGGTATGATGCGGAATGGCAAGTGCTTAACTCTAAAGACTTTGGAGTTCCACAAAACCGAGAGAGGGTGTTCATTATCGGACATCTTAGAGGAAGAAGTACCCGAAAAGTATTTCCTATCAGAGGAACAAGTAGCGAGGCTAACTCTATCGATATAATAGCTCATAGAAAAGGCTATCGAAGAAATACACAAGTATTTAATCCAACTGGTATTACAGAAACCTTAGACACAGGTCAAGGTGGAGGACGAGGTCATTACACTGTATCCAAGGTTGGTAATGTAAATCCTAGTGGCAACGGTATGAACGGACAAGTTTACAGTTGTGATGGGTTATCACCTACTTTAACTACAAATAAAGGTGAAGGATTGAAGATTGTGCAACCGGTCTTAACACCTGATCGAGCAGAAAAGAGACAAAATGGTCGTAGGTTCAAAAATGATGGTGAACCAATGTTTACTTTAACAGCACAGGATCGGCATGGGTTTTATGATGGGAACCGCATTCGTAAATTAACACCTAGAGAATGTTGGAGATTACAAAGCTATCCTGATTGGGCTTTTGATAAGGCTGCGGCTGTTAACTCAGATAGTCAATTATACAAACAGGCTGGTAACGGCGTAACTGCAAACGTTATCGAGGCAATTGCAGAAAAATTAGTGTAGGAGGACAAACATGAACGTACTCACATTTGAAATACCAGGAGATGTACAAGCACAGCAACGACCACGAGTAACAAGAAACGGTACATTCGATCCGAAAGAATCTAAAGACTATAAATCATTCGTGAGATTGGTAGCTTCACAAGTAGCGCCAGAAACACTAGTAACAGAGGATATAAAGTTAACTATAGATGTCTACCGAAAGATGCCAAAAGCTATCAGCAATAGCAAGAAAAAGCTACAGCAGGCGTTAAATGGTGAGTTGCGACCAACAACTAAACCAGACATCGACAATCTGGCAAAGGGCATTAAAGACGGTTTAAGCAAGGTTATATGGCATGACGATAGCCAAGTAACGGAGTTGATTGCTCGTAAGTGGTATTCGGATAATCCAAGGGCAGAGGTGACGATTGAATGGCAAGAAAAGTAGAGAATCGATACATCTTATTCACTGGTGAGGTCCATGAAATCGTTAAATTTGATTTTACACAACGCCAAATAGAAACGTTCATCGCGCTTTGGAATCAAGGATATCCAATCAATAAAATAGCTGACAGGCTTATTACAAGTAAGGTGAGCGTGGCTTTGATTGCTATGGACCTTGAAATGGCTGAACGGATTGAGCCAAGAGCTGGTGGGTTGTTAGGTAAGAGGAAAGTGGTTAGTTGAAAGAAAATGTGCAGCAGGAGGTGACGTGATGATTAATCAAATACTTCATGGTGATTGTCTGCAGATTATGCCTAAATTTTCTGATAAGTGTTTCGATATGATTCTGTGCGATTTACCATACGGTACCACTCAAAATAAGTGGGATTCAGTTATTCCGTTAAAAGACCTTTGGAATGAATATAAGAGGCTTATAAAAGACAATGGAGCAATCGTGTTAACAGCTCAAACACCTTTCGATAAGGTTTTAGGAGCAAGCAACTTAGAGATGTTGAGATATGAATGGGTTTGGATGAAAAGTAACGGTACCGGATTCCTAAATGCTAAGAAGATGCCTTTAAAAGTACACGAAAACATTCTGGTCTTTTATAAAAACTTACCTACTTACAATCCACAAAAAACGTATGGTCATAAACCTGTAAATCGTTACAAAAAACATTCTAGTGATGGGAGCAACTACGGAAAAACAGAGATTGGAATTGATGGCGGAGGACAAACAGATCGGTACCCTGTGGATGTATTGTATTTTCCTAGAGATTACGAACACTATCATCCTACTCAAAAACCAATAGAGTTGTTTGAGTATCTTATAAAAACATATTCCAACGAAGGTGATTTGATTTTAGATAACTGTATCGGAAGTGGTACTACTGCAGTTGCAGCTGCTATGACAAATCGGAATTTTGTTGGCATAGAAAAAGAGAAAGAATATGTAGATATAGCTACAGGAAGATTGGAATCAATACAAACAGTACTAATTTAGATATTGAACAATTTGAGGATTAGATGAAAATAGAGCGATTATAATATCGCTCTAAAAAACTCATAAAATCCCATGTTCATTGGAATAGCCCAAATAAAGAACCCAAGTAGGGCAATTGGGCCAAGAAAAAAGTTGTAAACCTTCTTTGGCAAAATACTGCCCAATAGGATTTTATAAATTATGGCACATCCAATCATTACAACTGGTAGCAAGATCATTGTTGGTATAAAAAACCACAGACTTCCACTACCTGATATATCTGTAAATATGTCCATTTAATTACCTCGTTATGTATTTTATGTAAATTATAACATAGAAAAAGCCGCAGCGTTTGCACACGCTACAGCTCGAATTGGTTTATGCCCTTCTAGGCTAGTCAGATAAGTTATTATATCACAACTTAGGAGGGCAAACCTATGTTAAAAGAAAGAACACTAACGATTACGCCAGACGCTTTAGATTCAATGATTACAGACTACCACTGGATGGTTAACGCCATCAAAGAAATGCGGTCAGAAATGGTTATTGGGGCAAAAACGGCACAGTATGGAATTGAGGCTACACTACCAAAGGCAGCAGGCGGTGTAGGTGATCCAATTATGCAGGAGGCTATTAGACGCTCCAGAAATATTAAAAGAGTTACAGAGTATGAACAGAAACTTTTAGAAGTACAAAATCTAATTGAAAGAGTTGCTGGCGATAGAGAAGTACAAGTCCTTAACTGGATGCTAGACGGCAAGTCACAACGCTGGATAGGACAACATATGGCTTTATCAGCAACGAGTATTAAACGCATTAAGGATAACATTGTGAAACAGATGATTGCATGATGTGGGGGCTTTCGTGCCCCTTTGAAAGAAAGTGTTCAGTGTGCGAAACGTTTCCCTATAAATGTATATACATGAAATGGGAGGGCTGTCACTACAGTCACAACTGATT
>NZ_JBNFXM010000025.1:0-53778 GCF_049943995.1 Lysinibacillus sp. VIII_CA | reverse complement strand
TGACTGTAGTGACAGCCCTCCCATTTCATGTATATACATTTATAGGGAAACGTTTCGCACACTGAACATTTTCTTTCGAGAAACTAATTACTACCCGCTTCGGAAACCGTTACCATTAGCTGAATTTACAAGTATCAATTCCGTTATACAAACCTAAGTTCTCACAACCTTCATCTAAAGCCCAATGTCCCTCGTCTTGGTCAAATCTATAACAAATGATTTCTCCATCTTTATTGATTACAGGAGCAGTCCATGTATCATAGCAAGGTCTTTCAGGGTTCCAGTAAGTCATTACTTCCCCTAAATGGGGGTGATGGATTTTGCCCCATTCAGCCCCATTCGACCATTTCAATTCCTTCCCGACTTCTGCTGTAGCATAATGTACCGTTTTACAACTACACTCTTTTTCATGCCAAGTATCTTTTTCTGAAAAAAGTTCTTCATTTTCTTTGCAAAGATATATTTTCACTTTTACAGCACCCATCATCAATTCCCCCATTAGAATGCACTCTATTGGCTTCTTTTTGTTTTAGACTTAGATATATTTTTGGGTTGTCCATATTTCTTCATTACTTCCTCGCGGGTCATACCATGTTCAATTCGACAGTGAGCAGCTGTAATAACGATACCTATATGGTTACAACCATTAACAGGACATTTGATATATCCCCCTTGTGTAGCACTCCAGTACAGCCCTGCCATCATGACACCTCTCCTTCTAAAGTAGCGCGCATTTTATCCATCAATCTGTGAACAGCGTTGGTATACATAGTCTTAGTTTCGCTATCCCCAATCCCATCAAGTGAACACAACGTTAAATCAAATTCATTCACTAATAACTCAAAACGCATTTTAAATTTTATCTCTGCAGGATCTGTTGACTCATTCATTTTGCTACGAAGTTGGTCTAGCTCCTTTTGTACTGATTCAGGAATTACCTCCACAGTTGCCGCTTCAATAGGTTTTGTTTTTAAGTGTTCTTCTAGTTTTTTCGCCCTCGATTCAGCAACAGCCAATTCTTGCGTTAACCTATTAATCTCTTTTTCGGAAACCTCATTCTCAACAGATTGCTCTCGAGCATGTTCTAACTGTTTTTCAAGTTCCTGAATATCCTTTTCTAATAAACTGTTTGCTTTTATGGCATCCGCTTCACGCTTGGCCATTTCCTTTTCAAGTTTCTGTTTCTCCTTAATGATTTTTTGAAGCTCTCGTGTAGACATTTCATCAACATCATTTTCTTGCAAAAATGCCTCTCGATCCTCAGAATCAATACCTAATAAAGCCACTGCTTTTGAATAACTCAAATCCCCAAACGCTTGGGAATTTGAACTATACTCCAAATGAATTTGCATTAAATTATTTGCTGTTGATTGACTGTACTCTACGTTCTCTTTTAACCATTTGCCCCACTCACCATGAGGTAATTGCTCTTTTGCTTCAATCAGCCTCTTTCCTATTTCAGCTGATGCCTGTAACATCATTGTTTGGGTTTGGAATTTAATCGCATTTATCTCAGCTGCAATAACATCTGCAGAACGTTCTGTGATTAATTGTGTCATACCGCTTTCCTCACTTTCTTAGTTAGTTTTTGCTTTTTAAATTCTTCAACAAATGTTTTCACTTCTTCTGTTGGGGGTTGATTCTTGATTCCACGTACCTGTGCTACTTTCTCGTTTTTAACTTCTACTGTGTAAAACGATTCATTAGGCTCTTTGATATTTCGTATGAATAATATTGTCGTCTGACCATCCACATGTCTTTGAGCATATCCTCCAACACAATGTGATAACTTACTACCTTCATCGATAATTTCTTTAGGAGTAAACGGAACAACTATTTTCAACTGGCCAAGTTCAAACTCGTAATGCTTAATCTTTTCATATCTATCTTTTGCCTTTTTACGCATTAACTCATCTTCATAGTGTTTCACTCGTTTAATAGTTTCTTCATGGGCCTTACGTAAATTTTTTGGGAAAATGTTTGTTTCATCTATATGAATCTTTAACTTTTGGCAATCATTTATATAATCCTGCCATGTGATCAATACTTGGTGACGCCTTACGAAATGTTTCCCATCCTTTTCAAATTGCTTGTTTGCGTAATTAAACAGTCGGTGAAGGGAAGTGAACTGTCTAATGAACTTAAATGTTTTCAAGTCATCTTCTACACTGAAGCTTTGCATATTTTTTTGAAGTTCATCTATATTCATTTTCGACTTTTCTTTACGCCATTGCTGAACCACCCAAGCATTAAAAAGAAAATCTCTTACGTAATACAATGAACTTTCGGGATTTTTCTCTCTTAACATTTGGAAGTCTTGTTTAGACATCTTGAAAATGTGATGCAATTTTGATTTCGACCAATTAACTGCGCTGTAAGTCTTATAACCGTATATTTTTGCTTTTACAAAACTATCTAAACCAGCTTTCGTTAGAATTTCTACACTTGGATATTTAGCTACAAGTGGCAGGTATTTTAATACATCTTCATAATCGTATCTTTGCCATCCGCTGTATTGGAATGGCGTCCCTGCTATACCATCCTCAAAGGTCCCATGCATGATATTCCTGGACATAAACGATCTATTTTGTAAGAAACTCGGTGTACTAAATCCGCTTTCCGTCCACCATCGACAACCGCAACCACCTTCAATTTTTTGGCACACTTTGCGGTCATAGTCGAACACATACCGCGCAACAGCTGCATACTCTGTACTCACATTTTCGAAACTCTCTCTATAATCCCTTGAAGCATATAGCCATTCCACTGTTACTACAGATGGATTTAATACAGATTTTTGGCAATGTAATATACAAGCTGTGTCGATTAAAGCCTTTCTCCCAAGCCAAGCTTTTTTGTATCTACATTTCGAAAAACATGCAGGGCATTCACCCTTGCCGTTTTGTTTGATTGGATTCTCAATAGGGAAAGTATTTCGACAATGTGTACAGTAGCCTGTCCGATTCTTTCCGCTATTAACAAAAATATACCTGCTTAATAACAACGCCTTTTCGTCTGCTTCAAACTGCACATGTTCAGGTACTTCGGCCGGAAAATGCGCAAGTAATGATTTAATAAATTCTTCATTGTTTTCCATCGATGTCACCCCTTATAAAAGTTCATCCAGTGATGCTTCAAAACGACGTGCAGGTCTTGAAGTAGCAACTGATTCTTTCGGTGTATGATTTGAAGTACTAGGCACAACAGCTGTATTAGTTGCCATGTTACCTGTTGGTTTAATACCAAAGTATTTAAGTACAATTTGAAAACCCTGCTCACTTGTTAATACTCCACAATTATTCACTTGCACCTTTTGAGCTTCCTTTCGTACTTCCTTCATACTGTCAATAATCGTTTTACCTTCAGCCATAAACTTTTCAGCAGAAGATGGATTATCCTCCAAGAAATCCATTAGAAAATTACCTACTGCCGCTACGTATGGATTCACTCTTTCCACTCTAAGTTCTGCACTTAATTTCGCCATCGCTTGTTCAACCATTTTTAACGCCTCCTGTTCCTTCTTCTGGTAATCCGCTTCAAAAATATTCATTTGCCCTTCCTGAATCATTTCAATGTGATGACCCTTCTTCTCCATCCTTATCTCCTCCGCTATTTACTTTTCTTTTGACAGACCTATCAATCCGCTTCATTTGCACATATAAATACGCTCCACTTACGTAATCAGAAAATGACACATTCATTTGTTTGAATTGATAATTTTTATACATTTTTTCAAAGATTTCTTGCGCTCCAATTTCTTCTGTTGCAATTTTAGCAGCGCGTCTACGAGTTAATTTCGTGTCTGATACCGTCACTTTTGTATGCTTATCTAAATTGCGCGAAGGTGTATATCCTTTTCTTGTCTTTTCTCCCTTTTCTTTAACTAGGTACTCCCCTAGCTTTTTAAAACCTAAATCATCATCTACTAAACGTTCTGATCTAGCTCGCCCACTATTCCATAGTTCTTCGGCTACTTCTCTATCTGGAAAGTTTGTGACCATATGATGATGTGCTCGGACTTTTTGGCCATTTCTTGCATGCTCTGTTGTGTATAAATATTTCAATTCAAAATCTGCATACTTCTCCTGTTTCTTTAGCCAATACTTCATACGCTTTATTAGATTTGACATATCTTTTTTTGCTTGCTCATAGTCTTTAGGTACATACTTGTCCGAATACGTGTATGTCATGTATAAATCGTGAAATGGACGAAAATTTGTATTCAGTAATCTCACTACATGTTTTTGCCTGTTCTTTTCATTTAACTTTTCTTGTGCCTTACTACTGTTTTTATCCGTTTTTACACGTTTATTTTGAGGTATCTCCCAATACGGATATGCCTCCACCTCTAAAACTGATCCACACCAAATACTTTTCACACGGTATCCCGCAATAGCCCTATCTAGTAAGCTATCTTCATGCATTTTTGTTAATTCTGTCTCAACAAATGCATCTTCATATGCCTTTAAAACATGTTTTACCTTATGCTGTTTATTCTTCATGGCTACTCTCTCCCGATGTATTAGTAATCTAGTATCCTTGTTATTTTTTGGATTTCGTCATAAACCTAATATCCATTACAAGGACGCTAATTGACTGTTTGCCATGAAAGTTGCTATACTAGCAGTAAGATGTTTGGCAATAGTCAAATAAAGCCGTACCCTTCATAAGTACGGCAAAGGTTTTAAGGTTTACTAACTATGTCCAGTAGTTAGTAATTGAAATCAGTAAATTTACAGGTTTTACATGCTGTTTAATCGCTCCAACGATTAAGCAGTTTTTTTTTGCTTTTAATTAGGTTTTGCATCGTTGCTCACCACATCTGCCAATTTACCTTGTTTGCGTAAATGACTAGCATTCTCAAATAGTTTATTTCTTCGATGTGCTGTAATCTGCATTTCTAACCGTTGAATGTACTTAGCTCTTTTTGTCAGAACATCGATCCGTTCCTTCGCTAAATCAAAGTGGCCTTTGCGAAAATGGTAATTAATAGCTGTTATCAAGTCCTTACAGCAAGCATTTTCTTTCTCTAACTCCATTTCCAGAACTTCAAATCCACCTATTATTTTCTTATTCACAAAATCAACAAACACTAGATTTTTCAATGCATGTCCATAAGCATGTTGTAATTGTTCTAACATTCTTGTCCCTCCAATACTTTCTTTGGCGGAACAGGTGAAACCATACATCCTATATTTAAAGGTTTCATATTTTTAATCGCTTCTTTCAACTGTTCCTCACTGAAAATTCCGTATTTTTCTAATGCCTTTTTGATTTTTTCTAGTTGAGTGTTCTCTACAGCTTTCATTTTTTACCTCCTGAAAATGATTTGACGTTGCTACCGTCTTATAAGCTATAAATTCCATTTATTTATACCGTCATCGGCTCGGTATCACAGCGCATTAATTTTTATGTATGATGATTCACATCGAGCAACTTGCAAAAAATAACAAAGTCTACTAATCAAACTTTCTTTTACAGGCTGCTCGACATGAGCGAGTTATGTACTCGCAAATGCCTTTTGCTTTTGTACATTTTTTCAATAGATTGCCCTCTAGGAAACTACGAAACTTTTTCTGTTTTTTTTAAGCTATGTTCTAACATCATTCCTGTCATGACACCTTTTGTAAGAGTTAACTGATCCTCATTCAATTGGAGCATTAATTGAAGAACTTGTTTCATCACTTCTTCTTTTTTGCTGTGTCGTTTATCATTTACAAATCCCATGCTGTTCACTCCTTATAAGTTAAATTCAATTCTATCGTTTTCGTCCTCTGAACATATATTATCATTCTATTTCGTCCTTAGTCAATAATATTTTTATATAAATATTGCCACAGGACGAAAAAGACAGTAAAATGCAACATAGGAGGTGGAAATATAGAAATGACTAATACTATTGGAGATAGAATAAAAGTATTACGAAATGAACTAGGGTTATCTATGGCAGCTTTCGGGGAAAAAATAAAGATGACAAATAGTAATATTTCGAAAATGGAGAAAGATTTACGTGTTGTTACAGACAGAACAATTGCTATAATTTGCACTGAATTCAACGTAAATGAAGAATGGTTACGAACTGGTGAAGGCGATATGTTTGTAGAGGAAACATTTGATGAAGAGTTCGCTAATATCATAGCCGAAGCAACTTTGAGTGGAAATGAAAAGATAAAAGAATTGATGATTATGGCTAGTAAACTAAACGATAAGCAATTAAAAGCTATTGTTAATTTCTTAGAAGCTATGGTAGAGGAAAAATAGTTTTATTATAACTAGAAACTTTAAATTTGATAATGGATTTTAATTATTAACGACTGAAAAAACATAAAGTAAATATACTTAAAAAACGACCTAATTAATAAATCTTTAAGTAGTACAAATTTTTAATTGTTAAAGCAAAGAAAAGCAACTCAATTGTGAGTTGCTTTTTTTACAAACTTATCTGATAAATTATTTAATAGCCCTAATGCTTTTTCATTGTCAATTTGTAATACCTTTTCGATGATGTCCGAATGTTCCTTCATTTTATTCCCCTGATAATTCTCTGTCATTATTATAAATCTTTGTCGTAACTCATCTCTTACCGGCATACAATCACCTCTATTGTTATTTTCTTAATTCCAACCACTTATGTACAACAGTCATTTTCTCTCTACGCTTTTTAACCACCTCTTACTTCATTATACAAGAACACATGTTCTTATCCAATCATAAATTATGTATCTAAAAACATTCAATAATGACAACATTCGACATTATTGGATTAATAATATTTTATATCCAAATACCTAATATTCATAATCCTTTTGTACGACTACCTTCGACATATGAAGAAATATTTTCCTCATTATACATTTCCTCCGTCTAGGACATACTATTTCATGTCGTATTTTGTAGTTTTTTGACACAATGTAATTACTGTCATTTTTCCTCTTTTTCAAATATTTTCTATTTTTTTATATAAATAAGGAATTAATCACAATACTATTGAAATCTTGCTCATTCCATGATTAATATACTATATGAAAGAGCTTACTAGTTTTCTTGCTCTTGTCTTTAAATGAAAGGAGCTATGTCATTGAAAAAGGCAGCATTATATGTACGGGTAAGTACATTGCATCAAATTGATAAAGACTCTTTACCCTTCCAGCGACAAGAGTTAGAGAATTATGCTAAATACGCTTTGAATATTGAAGAAGTTGAAATTTTCGAAGATGCAGGATATTCAGCAAAGAATACTGATCGTCCTAAATATCAAGAAATGATGAAGCGTATAAGAAGTGGAGAATTTACACATTTACTCGTATGGAAGATAGATAGAATATCTCGGAACCTCAAAGATTTTTCGGAGATGTATGAGGAATTGAAAGATTGCAAAGTTACTTTCGTTTCAAAAAACGAACAATTTGATACATCCACAGCAATGGGCGAAGCTATGTTAAAAATAATCCTCATTTTTGCTGAACTAGAAAGGAAACTAACTGCTGAACGTGTATTTTCAATTATGTTATCGCGTGCCGAAAAAGGACTGTGGAATGGTGCAACGGTCCCCTTCGGATATGTATGGTCAGAAGAAGAAAAGTTTCCAGTTATTGATCCTGATGAATCGAAAATCATTCAATATATTTTTAATTCATATGAATCATTACGTTCCACATTAAAAGTTGCATACCGTTTGCACGAAGAAAAAATAGCTACAAAACGTAATGGTCAGTGGACAGCCAAGACCGTCCGCGATATTTTACGCAACCCTTTCTATATTGGTACATATCGCTACAACATGCGTGAAAGTGGAGGTAGTAGAAGGCTAAAAAACAAAGAGGAATGGGTTGTTGTTGATAATAACCACCCTGGCATTATCGAAAAGGAACAATTTGATCGTGTAAACAAATTGCTATCTGACAATTATAGAGGATTAACTGATGTCCAAAGGGCAGATATTCATAAACACATCTTTTCTAAGATGTTGTATTGTGGCAAATGCAACTCACTACTTACCGCTGGATTAGATGCAGCTCGTAAAGACGGCTATCGCCCCTCTCGTTATACATGCGTTACATCAGGCGGTGCAAAACGATGCAGCAATTACGTTAGTGACATCATCATTGGACCATTTATTTTTAACTATGTCTCTAACTTAATTAGACTACAAGAGCGCATAACACCTAAACACTCTTTACGGGACATGGAAAGAGCCCTATTACGTGGTAATTCTTTTATTGATGTAGTTGGTGTCGATAATGAATCTTTGAAAGAAACCCACTTCGCCCTAACTGGCAATATGTCAGGACAAGGACAAGAATATTCGCTCAATGCTAAAGCCGAGATTGAAACACCTAATATTGAAATTGAACGTTTGCAAAGAGAAAAAACTAAATTTGTAAGAGCACTCAAACGCTTAGAGGATTTATACTATTTTGGCGAAGAAGAAGATGCTATTAGCCAAAAGGAATATATTTTTAAGAAACGTGATCTTCAAGAACGATTAGAAGAACTTGATGATGAAATCAATTTACTGAAACAAAAAAACGATGATAAAACCAGCGATGTATTCATTGACTACGCTCAACACTTTTTAATAACTAAAGAAATGCAGCAAGCCCGTCAAGTTGATTACCGCGAATTATCCGAAATAGTAGGTAGAGAAGCCTTATCAGATTTTATGCAAACGATCATTGATAATATTGTTGTTATTGATAAACGTGTCCAATCCATTACTTTTAAAAATGGTATTACCCATACATTTGCGTATAGATCACTTTTGCAAAGCAAATCTTCGGCACCGACTAAAAAACAATATAAAAATTACGAAGGCCCTGTATTAGAATATCTCAAAGAAAACGGACCCGCTTCACGTTCGGATTTGCAAAAAGCTACTAACATAACTCGTGACGGTATCTTTACTTTACTAAGTGAACTAATTGAGCGTGAGATCATTATAAAGACAGGACAATCTACAGCTACACGTTATCATTATAACGAAAAACAGAATAATTAGATTGAATATATAAATAACAAAGAGAAGGACAGATAGATTCTGCCCTTCTTTTTTCGTGTTTTAAATCTTCGGGACGAGTTTAAAGATTCTTTAATGTATTGATTTTAAACAGTTTATGTTATCATAATTCAAGTATCGAATATACTCAAAAGTTATTTAGCACAGGTACAAAGTGCAATTGAAAGGATGAATTAAATCATGTATAACGAGCTTACGAAAACCGTATCTCTATATACGTTAGGTTGTAAAGTGAACCACTACGAAACAGAAGCCATTTGGCAACTATTTAAAGATGAAGGCTATGATCGCACTGAATTTGATCAGCAGGCGGATGTTTATGTCATTAATACATGTACAGTTACTAACACTGGGGATAAGAAGTCACGTCAGGTGATTCGTCGAGCAATCCGCCAAAACCCAGATGCAGTTATATGTGTAACAGGCTGCTATGCACAAACTTCGCCAGCAGAAATTATGGCGATTCCTGGAGTCGATATTGTTGTTGGTACGCAGGACCGTACAAAATTACTTGGTTATATTGACCAATATCGTGCTGAGCGTCAGCCAATAAATGCTGTACGTAATATTATGAAAAATCGTGTGTATGAGGAGTTAGATGTACCTGCATTTACAGACCGCACACGTGCTTCCTTAAAAATACAAGAGGGCTGTAATAACTTCTGTACGTTTTGTATTATTCCGTGGGCACGTGGCTTAATGCGTTCTCGCGATCCACAAGAAGTATTACATCAAGCACAGCAATTAGTAGATGCAGGCTATCTTGAAATAGTCCTGACAGGTATTCATACTGGTGGCTATGGACAAGATTTAAAGGATTATAACCTTGCCCAATTATTACGTGATTTAGAAGCCAATGTTACAGGATTAAAGCGTCTCCGTATTTCGTCCATTGAAGCTAGCCAATTGACTGATGAAGTCATTGACGTATTACGTGAATCTAAAATTGTCGTAAATCACTTACACATTCCTATTCAATCTGGATCGGATACTGTGTTAAAACGTATGCGTCGTAAATATACTATGGAATTTTTCGGCGAACGTTTAACAAAATTACATGAGGCTTTACCTGATTTAGCTGTCACGTCTGATGTAATTGTCGGTTTCCCTGGTGAGACTGAAGAAGAATTTATGGATACGTACAACTTTATTCGTGATCATAAATTCTCCGAATTACATGTTTTCCCATTCTCTCCACGTACAGGAACTCCTGCTGCACGTATGGAAGATCAAATTGATGAAGACATTAAAAATGAGCGTGTACACCGACTCATCTCACTAAATGATCAGCTAGCTAAAGAGTATGCTTCTCGCTTTGAAGATCAGGTGTTAGAAGTTATTCCCGAAGAATTTGTTCATGATGGTAGTGAAGAGGAAGGCCTTTTAACGGGCTATACAGATAATTACTTAAAAGTAGTGTTTGAGGGTCCTGAAAGTCTCATCGGACAGCTTGTAAAGGTGAAAATTACACAAGCAGGCTACCCACATTCACAAGGACAATTTGTACGTGTTTTAGAGACAGTTAAATAATGAACAATAAATGGGTTGCCTGGAATATGGGCAACCCCTTTTATTGGTTTATTTTTCTTTATCATTTTTAACTAGCAATGATCAAGGGCTAGTAGGAGGTGTGAGTCCGAATAGTACTGGTGTTATAACACTACTTCCTACGCCTAAACGGATTTGTTGAACTTGCAATACTTTCACAGTTAATTCTAATACAATTTTTTCACGCAATGTGCTAAACGTACATTCTGGCGCAGCCATAATTGGTGAAAAATCAAGCTCAAAGAAGTTCGCTGCTACTAATTCCCCAAATGGTTGTTCATTGTATTTCACAAGATTTTGGAAGAAAGCCTTATCTAGACGAGCATCCATTTGAGTAGCTTCATTCAGGAAATTCGCTTCTGCAAACTCAGAAATTCCTAAAATGGGTGTTGAGCCTCCAATTATTTGTGGGAAAGTAAGATCTGTAAAACCAGAAAATGGAACGTCAGCAATTCTATCTCGAAGTGCTCCATTACATGCTGATGAAGCATATTCGATATTTTTACGAATATGTCCTGCTACAAATAATTTAGCTCTTGTTACTCTAAAGAAGTCTGTACCATCAATACGCGCAAAGCTAACTGGTACTAGCTTCACTTGATTTAGGAATACATTTTTTTTCACTCTTTTGATTTCAGTTGCTGCCGGAGTAAGTGTAATATCTGACTCTACAACGATTTGCAATGTTGGTTCTGCCAGCACAACTGGAACTTTTATAGTGGGTGCCAAAACCGGTGTAGTAATGACTGGTGTAATTTCATTTGTTAATGGTATTTGCTCCGTTGATGCTACAGGACAAGGTAGATTTTGATTTTCAAATTGTTCACTCAAAAAAATTTCCTCTTTTCATTTTTAGTATTAGAGAGCTCTCCTATCGCTAGAATATGTAGCAATTAAATCTATACATGGACGTATATATTAGAAAACGAACTTTTATACTGAATGAAATTCATTTATTGTCCAGAGTACAGACTGTCATATAGAACCCGAATTTTTTGTACTTGTATCATATGAATCGTTAAATCTAATACTATATTTTGACATAATTGATTGGCATAAGTTGTTGAGGCATTTTGTGTATCTAAAGCTGTATATTCAATACTCTGCTGTATATAGCCTTCTATCAATAATTTTCCATTTTTTGCTGTACATGTTCCATTTCCAAATGATTGGGATAAACGATTAGGTATAAATCTACAATTGGTGAGTGCTACTTCATTCGAGATTTCTTTCACCCCTACAATCCCTTTTTCAAATGGCATAACCTCTTCTAGACATATTTCAATTTTATATTCCCCAACTATAACAGGTACTCGAATATGTATTAAATCAGATTCGTATGAGGTGGCTTCCCCTTTTTTAATTGATGGTGAATGATGTAAGGGAGTGACCACTGATTGAAAGGATTGATGCTGCCCATTATTTTTATCATTCTTATCAGTTTGCATGATTGAAATCAATTGATTGATGTCTGAACGAACTAAACGACATTCAGGATGTTCAGGGTAATCTGTTGTCGTTTGGAAAAGCTTTGTTTCAAGCTGTGGAGTTAAGGGATCTTTTACGTTTAGAAATTCAAATGTAGTATTTTGAACATGGTCGCCATAAATAGGAGCATGTAGAAAATCATGAATTTCTACATACGTAGAAAACAAGCATTTTTGGGTGATGGAGTATATCTCCCCATCCAACGATTTAGAAGTAGGATTGTTTTTCTCCGAATTCCCTGTCCCCTCAAAATGCCATTTATGTTCAACTGTGGATTCAACATCTGAGTGAATTGCTAAATCTTGTTTTTCCACTTGGGATTCATCACGGTCAGAAGGAAATTCATCAATGTCCTCAACCGTCGTTTCTGTAGGTTCGGATACAATCTCTGTTACAATCGATTCCTCTACAGTCCCCTCTTTCATGTCTGGGGAGGGTTCGATTTCTCCCTCAATATTCGTCTCGGTTGAAATGGATAGGTCTTCATTGGCATCTGATAGGTCTGTTAAAGCTATTTCCTTATCAAGGTGCTGTTCACTATTTTGAAATTCCTCTTTAGGTATTGCTAAGTCTAGATCGGATAGTACATGGTCCTCCAAAGGATTCTCATTGCTACAAAGCTGGAGCTTGTTATCTACCTCAACAAACGTTTCTACAGAACTAGGTATGTCCTGATTGGAGGCTACAGGATCTGGTAATTCCTCTCCAAGCCTAATCTCATCTTTTATATCCCTAAGCAGCGTATTGCTTTCTTCTTGATTAGCTGGAGATTCATCATCTATTGTTTGATACGCCCAATCAGAGTATTTATTTAGCTTAGTGGATACTTCTCTCATTTCTCTAAAGTTAATCCATGGAGTATTCATTTATTCACTCCTAAACAATATTAAGTACATTTACAACACAATGAACAACGTTATTAATGTAAAGATTACCATTCTCATTACAATTTATAGTATGCTTGATTTTCCCTTTTGTCACAGTATCCCCGGGGTCATATGTTTATGGCTTTATTCCTTTTTTAGATGTAAAAAGGCAGTTAAAAGTTCGGGTACATCCGAACTTTCAACTGCCAGCTAAAATAATGAATTTTTATTAGTGCCCTGTTATGACTCTATTCAATATTTGAGATTAACAAAATTCTGAAGGAGGCGTAGGATTAACTATTGGTGAAGCTGGTGGTGTAAGTCCTGGAAGAACAGGCGTTACTACGCTACTTCCAGCTCCCAAACGAATTTGTTGAACTTGTAATACTTTCACAGTTAATTCTAATACGATTTTTTCACGTAATGTGCTGAAAGTACCTTCTGGCGCTGCCATAATTGGTGAAAAATCAAGCTCAAAGAAGTTCGCTGCTACTAATTCCCCAAATGGTTGTTCATTGTATTTCACAAGATTTTGGAAGAAAGCCTTATCTAGACGAGCATCCATTTGAGTAGCTTCATTCAGGAAGTTCGCTTCCGCAAACTCAGAAATTCCTAAAATGGGTGTTGAGCCTCCAATCGTTTGTGGGAAAGTAAGATCTGTAAATCCTGAAAACGGAACATCTGCAATTCTATCTCGAAGTGCCCCATTACATGCTGCTGCAGCATATTCGATATTTTTACGAATATGTCCTGCTACAAATAATTTAGCTCTTGTTACTCTAAAGAAGTCTGTGCCAGCAATTCGTGCAAAGCTAACTGGTACTAGCTTCACTTGATTTAGAAAGACATGTTTTTTGACTCTTTTGATTTCAGTTGCTGCCGGAGTAAGTGTAATATCTGACTCTACAACGATTTGTAAAGTTGGCTCTGCCAGTACAACTGGAATTTTAATAGTTGGCGCTGTTACTGGAGTAGCAACCAGTGGCGTAAAATCATTCGTCAATGGAATTTGTTCTGTTGATGTTACTGGACAAGGTTGAATCTGACTATCAAATTGTTCACTCAAAAAAATTACCTCTTTTCAATTTATAGTTTTAGTGAGCTCTCCTATCGCTAGAATATGTAGCAATAAAAACTATATATGGACATTGAACTTGTTCTCTTACATATTTTATTTGGAATTTTTGCGCCTAAATTTTTTTATGAATTTGATTCCACTCCTTTTACCGTAGTGGGAAACCCATAAAAAAACCACCTAAATTAATATTAGGTGGCCTTCTTATTGCTCCTCATGAAAGAATTTATATATGACTCAGTATTATTCAAATTCATATGAGATGGCAGACAACGCATACAGTGGTGCTGTTTCTGCTCGTAAAATTCTTGGTCCTAAAGACATGGTTTGAGCACCTGCTTGTAACAAGGCCTCTGCCTCTTTACGAGAAATGCCACCCTCTGGACCAAATATAATAAGGATTGATGTTAATTTTTTCTCATGCACAAGTTTAAGCTTGTCCGCAAATCTGGTGCGTTTCTCAGCCTTTGCATCCTCTTCGTCTGCAATAAAAACGGCATCAAATTGGTCTATATCTTGTAACAATTGTTTAAATGTAACAGGTTCATACACCGCTGGAATATGTGTACGATGGGCTTGTTCAGCCGCCTCTTTTGCAATTTTTTGCAATCTTTCTTGCTTTTTAGCCCCTTTTTTCTTGTCCCATTTCACAATTGAGCGTTCGGCTTCGAATGGCAGTAAGGCAAACATGCCAAGCTCTGTCGCTTTTTGTGTAATCAGCTCTAGCTTATCACCCTTTGGTAAGCCACATGCTACTGTTATTTGAATAGGTAGCTCAGAAGAAGGGATTGTTTCGCCCGTAGCGTCAATCGCTACCTCATCACCTTCAAAGCCTGTAATCTTACAAATATGAGCAATATTTTGTGCAACAACAATGATCTGATCGCCTTGTTTCATGCGCATCACTCGTTCAATATGCCGTGCATCTTCTCCGCTAATACGTGCATTCTCTATGGCTGTTTCAATAAAATAACGTTGCATGCTCCACAGTCCTTTCTAGCAAGAAATAAAGCACCAAATCACCAGCACATGGCTTACGATTTGGCGCTTCCTCCGTCAAGTTATAGTGGACGACGGGCAATGATCGCTACCCAATCTTCCATTAATAATACTTCTTCAATCATAAAGCCTGAAGCCTCAAGAGCTACTTTAACATCATCGCGTTTGGCACCGATAATGCCTGAAGTGACATATAATCCACCTGGTTTCACAATGGTAAATGCATCGTCAGTGAAGGACATAATAATTTCTGCCAAAATATTTGCGACAACCACATCTGCTGGTTCTTTAACAGTGTCTAATAAATTTCCATGGAAAACAGCTACTTTGTCTTCTACTTTATTTAAGGCAACATTTTCTTGTGCTGAGCGAACTGCTACCTCATCTAAATCAAGGGCATGCACATTTTTAGCCCCAAGTAATGCCGCTCCAATAGACAATACGCCGGACCCTGTTCCAATATCAACAACTGTATCCCCTTCTTTAATGACCTTTTCAAGTCCTTGTAGACACATGACTGTAGTTGGGTGTGTTCCTGTACCAAATGCCATCCCTGGATCTAATTCTATAATTAATTCATCTGTAGAAACAGGCGTATATTGCTCCCATGTAGGGACAATGGTAAAGCGTTCAGAAATTTTAACTGGATGGTAGTATTGCTTCCATGCAGTTGCCCAATCCTCTTCGTTGACCTCAACAATTGATACTACATTTTCACCGATATCAATGTTAAAGTTCGTTAGATTCGTAATAGCTGCTTTAATCTCCTCGACCGTTTCATTTAAGAAACTAGACTCTGATAAATAAGCTTTAACAATGACGCCATCCTTCGGGAAATCCTCTTCATTTAGTGCATAAATTTCACCATATTGATCTTCACGGGGCTTCGCAAACTCTGCAGAATCTTCAATAACAACACCACTTGCTCCTGCTTCATGCAAAATATTCGAAATTGCTTCTACCGCTTCATTTTTTGTATGAATGGATAATTCTGACCACTTCACGTAGCTCTTCAGCTCCTCTAATTATTCACCTTGGAATTTTTTCTTAATTTTATCGAATAGTGAACTTCCTTGCTCTTCAGGGATATCGCCACTAATTTCTGCAAATTCTCGTAATAATTGCTTTTGTTTTTCCGTTAACTTCTCTGGTGTCATCACCTTCACGGTAACATACTGGTTGCCCATGCCATAGCCATGAACATTTTTTACACCTTTGTCTTTTAATCGGAATTGAGCTCCTGACTGTGTTCCGGCTGGAATGCGTAGTTTTACTTTACCGTGAACAGTTGGTACTTCAATTTCATCTCCAAGTGCAGCTTGCGGGAATGTCAATTTCAACTCGAAATAAATATCATCCCCATCACGTTCGAAATCATTATGACCTTGAACACGGAACATAATATATAAATCCCCTGCTGGTCCACCGTTTATACCTGGCTCACCTTGACCAGATACACGAATTTGTTGACCATCATCGACACCAGCTGGAATTGACACTTTAATTTTTTTGCGTTTTTGAACTTTTCCTTCTCCACGACAAGTTGAACATTTTTCTTTAATGATCTTCCCTGTACCATGACAAGTTGTACAAGAACGACGGTTCATCATACGACCAAATGGTGTATCCACTGCTTGGTTGATTTGGCCAGCGCCATTACATGTCGAACATGTTTCAGGTTGCGTACCAGGCTTTGCTCCTGAGCCATGACAAGTCTCGCAAGTTTCATCTTTAGGAATTTCAATTTCTGTTTCTTTCCCAAAAATAGCTTCTTCAAATTTAATATTCATGCGATATTGCAGGTCGTCACCTTTGCGTGGCGCATTTGGGTCCTGACGACGTCCACCTCCGCCAAAGAATGAACTGAAAATATCCTCGAAGCCGCCAAAGCCGCCGCCTCCAAAGCCACCACCAAAGCCAGCATTTGGGTCCTCATGACCAAATTGGTCGTAGCGTGCTTTTTTCTGATCATCACTTAATACTTCATATGCTTCAGCGATTTCTTTGAATTTTTCATCTGCACCCGGCTCTTTATTTAGGTCAGGGTGATATTGCTTTGATAATTTACGGTATGCTTTTTTGATTTCATCTTTTGTTGCCGATTTTGTTAGGCCAAGCACCTCGTAATAATCGCGTTTCTCCATGATTCACACTCCGCTCTGTTTGCATAAAATCTATTGTAACATGCAGTCGATAAAACTGCCTTATTTTTTCGAGTAATCGCTCTATAAATTTGAGGTTTTTACTACTTCCTAGCAGTGTTAACGTATGCAAGTATTCCTTAATTGGTACCTTTACTAGTTCCATAACCTTACTTCATGACAAAAGCCAAAGCCGCAAGCGGTCTTTGGCTTTTTCACTTTACTGTGCTTTTAATTCTTATTTATCGTCTTTTACTTCTTCGAAATCAGCGTCTACAACACCATCATCTTTTTTACCAGCACCAGCGTCTGCTTCTCCGCCTTGTGCTGCTTGAGCAGCTGCTGCTGCTTGTTCATAAACTTTCATAACTAATGGCTGTAAAACACCTTCTAATTTTTCTTTAGCTGCTTTAATGCCTTCTAATTCGCCAGCTTCAAGTGCCTTTTTCAATTCATCACGAGCATCTTCTACAGATTTTTTCTCGTCTTCTGTAATTTGTTCACCTAGGTCAGTAATTGTTTTATCCACTTGGAATACTAATTGGTCAGCTTCGTTGCGAAGATCTGCCTCTTCTTTACGTTTAGCATCTGCATCAGCATTAGCCTCTGCGTCTTTTACCATACGTTCAATTTCTGCCTCTGATAAACCTGAATCAGATTGAATTACAATTGTTTGCTCTTTGTTTGTACCTAGGTCTTTCGCTTTTACCGATACGATACCATTTTTATCAATATCGAAAGTTACTTCGATTTGAGGTACACCACGTGGTGCTGGTGGAATATCAGCTAATTGGAAGCGACCTAATGTTTTGTTGTCTGCCGCCATTGAGCGTTCACCTTGAAGTACGTGAATATCTACTGCTGGTTGGTTGTCAGCCGCTGTAGAGAATACTTGTGATTTAGAAGTTGGGATTGTCGTGTTACGGTCAATTAATTTTGTGAACACGCCACCCATTGTTTCAATACCAAGTGAAAGTGGTGTTACGTCAAGTAATACAACGTCTTTCACATCACCTGTTAATACGCCACCTTGTACTGCAGCACCCATTGCTACAACCTCGTCTGGGTTTACACCACGGTGAGGTTCTTTGTTAGTTTCTTTACGTACTGCTTCTTGTACTGCAGGAATACGAGTAGAACCACCAACTAAAATAACTTGATCAATTTCAGAAGTTGAAAGACCTGCATCAGATAATGCTTGTCGTACTGGACCAACTGTACGATTTACTAATGGTAATGTAATTTCATCAAATTTTGCACGAGTTAAAGAGATTTCTAAGTGTAAAGGACCTGCTTCACCAGCAGTAATGAACGGTAAAGAGATTTGAGTGGATGTTACACCAGATAAATCTTTTTTCGCTTTTTCAGCAGCATCTTTTAAACGTTGCATCGCCATTTTATCTTTTGATAAATCAATGCCATTTTCTTTTTTGAATTCTGCTACTAGATATTCGATAATCGCGTCATCGAAATCATCCCCACCTAGTTTGTTATCACCAGCTGTTGCTAATACTTCAAAGACACCATCACCTAACTCAAGGATCGATACGTCAAACGTACCACCACCAAGGTCAAATACTAACACTTTTTGATCTTGATCTTGTTTATCTAAGCCATAAGCTAGCGCTGCAGCCGTTGGTTCATTGATGATACGCTCTACTTCTAGACCAGCGATTTTACCAGCATCTTTTGTTGCTTGGCGCTGTGCATCGTTAAAGTAAGCAGGAACTGTAATTACTGCTTTCGTCACTTTTTCACCTAGGTAATCTTCTGCATAACCCTTTAAATATTGAAGAATCATAGCTGATACTTCTTGTGGAGTGTAATCTTTGTCTTCCACCGTCACTTTTTCAGCTGTACCCATTTTTGATTTAATAGAAATGATTGTGTTTGGGTTTGTTACTGATTGACGTTTTGCTACTTCACCAACTTGACGTTCGCCATTTTTAAATGCAACAACAGATGGTGTAGTACGATTACCTTCTGGATTTGGAATTACTTTTGGTTCGCCACCTTCAAGTACAGAAACGCAAGAGTTTGTTGTTCCTAAGTCAATACCAATAATTTTGCTCATTAAAATTTCCTCCTATTAATTCGACGCACGGGATGCGTTTTTTCACTAATTTTAATTGACTAAATAGTGCTAAGACTATTCGTTCACAGATACCATTGTTGGGCGTAACACACGATCTTTTAAGATATATCCTTTTTGTAGCTCGCGTAAGACTACACCCGTTTCTTTTTCACTATCCTGTTCCTGCATAACAGCTTGGTGGATATTTGGATCAAATTGCTCGCCTTCTGCTTTTATCACTTGCAGGCCTTCTTTTTCTGTAGCTTCTAGCAATGAGCGATACACCATTTCAATTCCTTTAATAATAGATGCAGTTTCTTCAGAAGTTGTCTCCACCTGTAATGCACGCTCAAAATTATCAAGGACTGGCAATAAATCAGATAATAAGCTTTGCGCTCGGTACTTTTCAGCAGCCTCACGATCTAGTTGTTGACGACGACGCATATTATCGAAATCTGCACGTAGGCGTAAATGTCGGTTTTCCTCGTCATCTAGCTTTGCTTGTAATTCAGCAAGCTTCGCCTCATATTGCTCTTCCACTGATAATTCAATTTCCTCTTGAACCTCTGAACGTTCTACTTCCTCTGTTGCCGTTTCTGCTTGTACATCCTCTTGTACTAAATCTTTGTTTTCAGTTGTTTCCGTCACTTGAATCCTCCTCATTATCATTCACTACGATTCTTCGTAAATGCTTGTGTTAAGTCCAAGCGTATTACGTCTAATAATGCCACCACACGCTTATAATCCATGCGTGTTGGACCAATAATAGCAATGGCCCCCTGTTGATCATCACCAATAGAATAAGTAGTGGTAATGACACTGCAATTTTCCATTTCTAGCTGTTTATTTTCTGAGCCTATTCGAATATGAATTCCTGATTCATTTGGATGGAATAGTGACTGCACTTGGCTGGTCGTTTCCATTAAGTCCAATATCATACGGACTTTATTTAAATCATGAAACTCAGGTTGGTTAAACATATTCGTTTTACCACCATAGAAAATTTTACTTTCTGAATTATGCATTGTCGCTGTTACGAGTGCGTGGATAAAATCATCCGCTGATTGTACATGTTGCTGTAATACTGCCAACACTTCAGCTTCAAGGCTTTTATGGAGCTCTTCTAATGACACACCTATTAAGCGATCATTCAAGATATTGACCATTTTTTCTAAATCCGAAGCGGTAAAATCAGGTGGTAAATTAAATAAGCGATTTTCAACATGTCCATTATTCGTCACGATAATCGCTACTGCTGTATCACTAGACAGTGGTACAATCGAAAATCTTTTGACACGATGTCTTTGAACATCAGGCCCTAATAGTATGGAAGTATAAGATGTCAGCTCTGATAGAATATTGGCTGACTTTCGGATAATATGCTCTACTTCTACAAGTCGATCATTGAAAATCGATTGGATCTGTTGAATGTCTCTCGAATTAATACCTTGAGGACTCAACAAATGATCTACATAAAATCTGTAACCCTTTTCCGAAGGCACTCGACCAGAGGAAGTGTGTGTTTTTTCTAAATAGCCTAATTCCTCTAAATCCGCCATTTCATTTCGAATTGTGGCTGGACTAAATGTAATCCCTTGTTTTTTGGAGATTTGGCGAGAACCTACCGGCTGTGCAGATAAAATAAAGTCATCTATAATTACTTGCAAAATCTGTAACTGCCGATTTGTTAGCATGATTATCACCTCTGTTAGCACTCAACCAAGAGGAGTGCTAATACTATTATTAAATTATCAAATCCCACAATTTATGTCAACGATATCGCTCATTCTTCTAGCAAAAATTGTTGAAATACTTCATTCCCCACAAAACGTCCTTTTCTTGTGAGTCGAACACCTATATCATCATGTTCTAAAAGTCCTTTTGATACTAGCTCTTTCAGAACAGAATCATAATGAGCTACGATTGGTGTTTTCAACTTTTCTTCATATATTCTGTGCTTAACTCCATCTGTTTTACGCAGTCCTAAAAACATTTGTTCTTCTCTTTTTTCAGCCTGCGATACCTCATGCTCATGGACAATTGGAAGCTCCCCCGCCAAAACAGTTTCCATATATTTTTTTAATGGTCCATGATTGGAGTAGCGTACACCTGCTAGATATCCATGAGCACCAGCACCAAAGCCAGCATATTCGTCATTATCCCAGTAAATCTTGTTATGTTCTGAATGATAACCAGGCTTCGCAAAATTACTAATTTCGTATTGTTGGAGACCATGCAATTCCATTTGCTGCATTAAAACATCGTACATATCTGCTTCTAAATCCTCTGTTGGTAAAAGGAGCTTTCCTTTTGCGTACTGATTATAAAAAATCGTTTTTGGCTCCACAATAAGGGAATACGCAGAAAAATGAGGCAAATCAAGGGCCAATGCTTTTTCTAATGAGTCCTTCCATTGGGCCATCGTTTGTCCTGGCAATCCATACATTAAATCAATACTAATATTTTGGAAGCCGATTTTTTTAGCTAAAGCTGTTGTTTTATACACATGCTCATTACTATGTGTGCGTCCGATTTTTTGTAACAGTTCTTGATTGAAGGATTGCACGCCCATGCTTAGTCGGTTGACACCGCCATCAAACAAAACTTGCAATTTCTCCGCAGACAATTCATCTGGATTAGCCTCTGATGTAAATTCTGTCACACTATTCATTGGAATATACGTATGAATTAATGTTAGAAGTTTGTCCAATTGCTGTGGTGATAATGCTGTGGGTGTTCCCCCACCTAAGAAAATTGTTTCGATATGACGAAAGCCTTCGGGATTTTTTTGCGTTGCAAGCGCCATTTCCTTTCCAAGAGCTTCTATATATTCATCCACTGGTTGATTTTTAAAGTAAAATTTATTGAAATCACAATAATTACAGATTTGATGACAGAAAGGAATATGAATGTAAACACCTCGTGCCATAGCTATCCCTTCTTTCTCGTTAAGTCTTTTCCATTTCTACATTATAACGAATCAATAGAAGGAACGCTATGAAACCATCTAGTGGGTTTACACAAATATTCTCCCCCATTATTTTTTTACAAACTAAAAACTAGTAGCCAAAGATATTCCTCTAGCCTACTAGTGAACAAATGATTCTATGATGTTATAAAAATACCTACAGTAACAAGTCCTGCTTTAATGGAGAAATGCGAAAAAGAAGCAAAAAAATTAGCTAATTTCCTAAGTAAAGCATGAATCGAGCACTAGAAAAAATGTAATTCATGAATAACAAACGATTCCGACTACTATACCTAAAAGCACCAATAAATAAGGCTGCATTTTCCATCGAATTAAACCCCATAAAAAGACCGCGACAAAGATAATATCTAAACCGTTTTGAATAGTCTGTGTCACAATCGGATGGATAAAGGCGGCGGTCAAAATACCAACAACTGCCGCATTGGCTCCTGCCATTGCCCCCTTCAGTCGGGTATGACGACTTAAGCTGAACCAAAAAGGAAGGGCGCCTATTACTAACAAAAATGCCGGCAGAAAAATTGCCAAAGTGGCTATCATTGCTCCTGGTACACCTGCAATAGCCATGCCGATATAAGCTGCAAATGTAAATAAAGGCCCTGGAACTGCCTGTGTCATACCGTAGCCTGCTAAAAAGTCTGCTGTACTCATTTGTCCACTTTGAACAAACTGTGTCTCTAATAAAGGTAAGACCACATGGCCCCCACCAAATACCAATGCACCTGCTAGATAAAACTTCTCAAACATTGTTATCCATTCATCATTCCATAAAGCACTTATCATCGGTAAGCCAAAGAGCAGTATTAAAAAAAAGCTTAATAAAACAATACCCGTGGATTTAGAAATAGGTACTTGAATCACTAAAGGGGCATCTTCATTACTTTTTTTTATTTGTTGAAAACCGATACAAGCAGCTAGTACTATCGCTGCTATTTGTGCCAACGGATGGATCCATACTAGCACGATGATGAGCGCCATTATAGCCATTAACCAATGTAATTTTGTTGACAGTAATTTTTTGCTCATATCAAATATTGCATTTGCCACAATCGCAACAGCCACTAACTTCAAGCCATGAATCCAATCCATTTTTATTTCTGTATACATGGAAAAATAGGCAAATACCATCAATAACAACACAGAAGGTAGCGTAAAGCCCAAAAAGGAGAGTACACTTCCTAATAAACCACCCCTTAATAAGCCAATTCCCATACCTACCTGACTAGATGCAGGTCCTGGTAAAAATTGACTCAATATGACAAGCTGGCTATAATCCTGGGCTGATAGCCATTTACGCTTTTGCACATATTCTTGTTGAAAATAACCTAAATGAGCTGTTGGTCCCCCAAACGAGGTACAGCCTAATTTTAATGAAACATAAAAAATCTCCCATAGCGTTCGCAAACTCTCCACTACTTTCCATAGCTTTTTATCCATCATACATGGAAAATAGATTTTTTCAGATTAAGAGTTTGTAAATTTTCATTCATTGCTAATCTTTTTTTATTTTAATGGTGGTATCAAGTTTACGGCCATCCTTATCGACAGGGGTTAACGTATAATTTTTCTCAGATAAGTATAGTCCATCCACACGGCTTCCCCATTTTGTTCCTTCTTTATTTAAAGGATAGGGTGTTTCAAAAGTCCATGATTGCCCTCCTTTAGATTGAATTTTAAAGTGTAAAGCATCGTTGACAATACTCTTCTCCGTAGAAAAATAAATTGTAGTTGAGATAGGTGTGGAAACAACACGATCAATCATTAATTCCTGCTGATCAATATGTTTTACTTTTTTTTCGATTGAAAAAATGTGTCGATCTTCTTGTAATTGCTCTTGTGATGCCTCTACTTGAAATTCCCACGGCTTTTCAATGCGTGTTTCTACATTCCAATCTTTATAACGAATGTCCAATTCCACATGTTCATCTGTCGGGAAATCATCCATTTTGATGCTATTGTAGATGGTATAAACATTTGCAGATTTGGCAATAGACTGCCCTCCATTACGAACCATATAATCCTTACCATTCACAAGTATTTGAGGAAAGAAAAACACCTGATGATCTGGCTTAAACTCTTTGGTTGGTTTGAAGGTTGCATTCAGTAAAATTTGATTGTCATCCATGATTACTTCATTTAATGTTAAACGCCCTAAACTATTGTTAGCTGTTTCCCCTACCTCTGTTTTATAAGCTTCAAAATCCACCCCCCTATCCCGCAGCCAATACAGCAAAGAGGAACTACTAACTACTAAGACTAATAAGAATACAACAACAATTCTCCACTTTTTGCGTCCTCGATTTTCCTTATTTAAATCTACAACTCGAAAGATATCATCGGACAACAAGTACACCTCTTTTTTTTAAATAGTTATGTTTTATTGTAGTTAGTAAAGAGTCATTATATAACCTGAATAGAAAGCATAGTTGGACAAATTCAATATGAATAAAAGGAATCATTCAATCCCTTTTTTTAGTTGACGCACCTTATTTACTTCTTCCATTAAATAGTCCACGAATAGATCATCTCTTACTAGCCAAGCCTGGTAAAATCGCTTTACATACCATTCGGCATCCTCAAAGCTCCTATAGGTTTGCTCAAGTCGATTTTTATTTATTTCAATGATCCAATTCATTTCATTATTTAAATAAAGAAGAAAAAATTCATCATGGCGATTTTTATAGAGGGTTCCAAAGGTGGCGCCCTTAAGGTTATAGCGATTTCTTTTTGCGTCCTCAGGAATTGGCTCTAGGTGGAATGTTTCTAACACAAATTGCTTATATGCCTCCACTGTTAATGAGCACCCTGCTGCTTTTTGATGCCCTCCTCCACCAAATATGGCTGCGATGGAAGCCACATTAATATGATCATGTATCGTACGGAAGGAAACTCTTTTACTCCCCATGTTAATCATTGCAATATAATCAAGATGTACATTTTCTTTTCCTAATTCATTGCCAAGCTCAGAATGATAGGATTCTGCATAAACCACTCCACCATAGAAGTCACCTAAATTAGTTTGTATAAGCTCACGTTTTTTTCGGCGAATATAACGTTCTATTTTCTCCTCTTCCATGCTTAAAATTTTCTTTTCGAATTCATCAAAGTCGAAATGAGACTGACTTTTTAAACGATCCAGCATTTTCTCTTCGAATTCCTCTATAGACACTAAAAAAAAGAGTGCATTCAATCGTTGAGCCTGATAATTTCCATTCTTTTCCCATTCCCATGTATCATATTGTCTCACTAACTCAACAAACTCTGTAAGAACATCTGTTTTTTCTAACAGTCCATGCATGACAAGATATTGATAAAATAATGATGTGGCAGACGTTAAAAGGCCATGCTCATCTTCCATTACAACCTTACCCCACTCGTACTGATTGAGGTGGAGGGCTGTTTGATGATGGTCTAAAAGCTGCACGTTCCCAGTAGCCTGAAAGTAATCATCAATTCTTTTTTCGTTCCCCTCATTCGGAGAAAGATCTGTAATAAATAAAAAAGTTTTTGACTGTTCATGGTCCAAAAAGAACTCAATCTCGCGGTCAAGTGCCGTAACAGAGTTATACCGTATTTTCACCTGATCGCTAAACGCTAGCTTAGCTAGAATCCCACAACCTACACCATCTAAATCGTTATGTGATAGTAATTTATACATATCTTCACCTCCGATATAGTATGGTTACTTTTTTGTTATTCAAACAATAAATGTCATTGAAAAAGAATACGTGATGACATACATTTACTTCAGATACACAAATTCATATTAGAAGGAGATATTTTTCATGAAACGTAGGCTCGTCTATTGTGGAATTGTCACTTTAATAATACTCACTTTAGCATTTTCCTCCTATAAACTAATGAACGCCCGCAATTATCAATTATTTGGAAACCTAACCTCTCATGTTGAAACAAACAACAAAGTTGTTGCGTTGACTTTTGATGATGGACCCACAAAAAATTCGGATGCTATTTTATCGTTACTAGACGAGTATCAAGTGAAAGCAACTTTTTTTCTAATCGGAAAGGATATCGAGGATCAGCCTGAAGAGGCAAGAAAAATTGCTGAGGCAGGTCATCAAATTGGTAATCATACGTATTCACACAAACGTATGGTATTGAAAAGTCCTTCCTTTATCAAACATGAAATCGAAAAAACCGATGATTTAATTGCTGATATTGGCTATACGAAATCAATCGTAGTAAGACCTCCATACGGCAAAAAACTAATTGGACTTCCCTATTACTTAAATAAACACCAGCGAGAGACGATTACATGGAACTTAGAACCTGATACGTTTTTCACTCAGGCTGATGAAAAAGTGAGGTATGTAAAGGAAAACATCCAACCGGGTTCCATTATTTTAATGCATCCTATGTATGATGCTACAGATAATGAATTACAGGCCATAAAGGAGATTTTACAGACATTGAAGGATGAGGGTTATACATTTGTAACAATTGATGAACTTTTAACCATCAAAAACGATTAATAAAAAAACACTAAGGAATCTGTGCCTACTATAGGACAGATTCCTTAGTCAATAATAGCCATGAAGCAGCAATATTTAGGACATCTACTATAATATTAACATTATAGCATTTTATATTATTTACTCTCCTACTATTCCACCTTCACAAATTTTACACAGCCTATATTCCCTTATTACAAAGTTAAACAACAAAATTCCTCAATGTTGGATTTTTCAGAAATGTTAATATATATTTTTTCAGTAAAATATAATCACCACCTCTGCTAAAATATGCTATTATACTTTTAGTATAAGGACCTATTTTCATTTAATTGAAAATAGAGGAAATATGAACTACGAAGGATGATGATGATGCAAAATATCCAACAATTATTCCAGAGCGAAGATGGAAATGTTCAACAAAGAGAGAATTTTTTATCCTTATTAGAGAAAATTGTTTCTTCATTAGATAAGTTAAAGGATCCAAATAAAACTACACTAGGTCCAATGAAAGACCGCTCTGCTAATTTTTATCAAGAGCTGATGCAGGATCATCAAGTGCCAACTACTGGTGTTGGGCTCGATCAAGTGGTAGAAGAATTAACACAATTAATGCAAGGGCATCCTTATCATACGCGTAACTTTGTCACTAATGTTTTACCTATGGCCAGCATTCCTGGCGTATTAGGCCAGTTTACAAATGCCCTTCTGAATGGCAATAACTTATGGGACGTTTATGGACCGGCTGCCGCTGAATGCGAAGTAAAAGTAGTGGCCATGATGTCTAAATTAGTAGGCTATGATTACACGAAAAGCTTTGGCTATACTACATGGGGCGGTCAAGGGGCTGTTTTCAGCGGATTACGTCTAGCTATTGCAAAGCAATTCCCACACGCTAAAGAAGATGGTATTCCTAATAATTTATATTGCTTTGCTTCAGAAAACGCACATTATAGTCTTTTGAAATCTATTGAAGCAGTAGGTATTGGTAGTAAACATTTAGTACGCGTAAAAGCAGGCAAAGATCACGCAATGGATGTGGAAGACTTACGCGCACGTATGACTGAGGTCATTGAAAAAGGCGGTATTCCTGTCTATGTCGTAGCAACAACAGGTGCAACAGATCAATTTGGCATTGATGATGTAAAGGCGGTAAAAGAAGTCACAACTAGCCTTGAGCAAAAGTACAATCTACAACCAGTACATATTCACGCGGACTCAGCTTTAGGTGGTTTTTATGCATTCTTCAATGATTATGATTTCAAGAAAAACCCACTACAATTTGAAGAGGATGTTTTACAAGGTCTGTCACAGATCCATGAACGTATGCAGCATCTAGCAATTGCCGATAGCCTATGCTTTGATTTCCAAAAGCTTGGACAAACACCTTATTTAACAAGCTTATTCTTAATTAAAGACGGTAAAAGCTTACAGCTATTAGATATAGAGGACTTTGATACACCATATGTTGGTAATCGTGGCTACGGCTCCTATCATACAGGTTACACGTTAGAATGTTCTCGCATGGGTAGCTCTATTGCCATTTTGGCTGCTTTGCAGGCATTTGGGAAGGAAGGCTATCAACAAATACTAGCCAATTATGTACGCGTGAATTTAGCATTCCGTTCACAGTTAGCTGCAAAAATACCAAGCCTACAGGTTGTCAATGAAATGAATATTGGGCCAGTCACTGCCTTCCGTTTATACCCAGATGGTTTGAGCTGGCAAGCAGAACAAGCTGGTCACTATTCACAAGATCAAATTGAACGTATTAATGCTATCAATGCTTCTTTATTTGAGATTATCGGAGAAGGTCGAGACGAAGTATTTTTTGGTGATACAACTCGAGTTTGCACAGTACGTACAAATGATACAACACAACATGTCCCAGTGGCTGCGGCAAAGTTCTTCTCCATTTCACCCTATACAGAAATTGAGCATATCCCTAATATGATTCAGTTCTTACAGAAAAAGCTTCAAGTATTGGAGGCGTCTCAAATTGCGTATCGTCAATAAATTTAAGAGTTCTTTACTCTATAAATATATTGCTAGCTTTACTATTCCGATAGCAATTATTTCATTAATATTTAGTATTGTATTGTTTGCTGTTTCGTATCGTATTATCGACAATTTTGTTATTAAACAATTTGAATCGACATTAGAAATAACATCGAGCACTATATTTGAAGATATCGAGAAAAATGATGTAAAGGCTGCGGATAATGGTAGTCCTGATAAATATAAAAAATTATTAGATCAATTGAACGCAACAGTTAAAAAATACGATATTGAAAATGCCTATGTGCTTTCTAATGCAAATGGTAAAGAGCATATCGTCGCTTTAAGTGATACTGACAATCATCAACAAGATTATGAATTTAGTGAAGAAATGCGTGAAGCTATAAACACAGGAACGATCCAAACTAGTGATATTTATAAAGATGAGTATGGTATCCATAAATCCATATTTATTCCATTTAAAGATACAGATATTATTTTTGGTTTAGATATGGACGCATCCTTCATTTCTAAACTTCAAGCAGAAACACTTTGGATTTGTATTATTATGACGGTTATTTTTGTGATTTTAGGTATCATTGTTGCTTACTTTATTAGCGTAGGCATTACGAAGCCAATCAAAAAAATGACGCAATATGTAGGACAAGTTGCACAGGGAGAATTAGCGGTTGAACCTCTTAAAATAAAGGGTTCCAATGAAATTGCTCAACTTTCATCAGGCATTGAAAATATGACAGAGGATTTACGCATTTTGATTCAGCAAATTGCTCAAAATGCTGAGCAAGTGGCAGCCATGTCTGAGGAATTAACGGCAAGCTCTGAACAAACAAGTGCATCCATACAGCAAATTACTTCTTCTATGCAAGAAGTTGCAGCCGGTTCAGAAAAACAAACCCATTCAATTGAGGAAGTCGAGAGTCATATTACATCTATCTCGGGCAAAATGTCTGAAGTTGTGACAAGCGTTACGGATGTGACGGAAAAGGCCTTTGATGCGTCAGCGATTTCAGAAAAAGGCAATACGACCATTAAAGATGCCACTGAAAAAATGGCCGTTACCTCTCAAGCTATTCAAGAATCCGCAACAGTTGTGGAGCGCTTAAGCACATACACAAATGAGATTGGAGATATTGTAACATTAATTACACAGATTACGGATCAAACCAATTTACTTGCTTTAAATGCTTCGATTGAGGCAGCTCGTGCAGGCGAACATGGGAAGGGCTTTGCAGTTGTTGCAGAGGAAGTACGTAAACTAGCAGATCAATCATTAGATGCAACAAATAGTATTCGTACACGCATTGAAACGATTAAAGAGGAATCTGCGCAAGCCGTGAAATCAATGGCGATTAGCAGTAGCAATCTCGCGGAAAGCTCCACAACCTTCAATGCCTCAGGCGAAGCATTTGCTGATATTTACGCCCACATCACAGACCTGACGAAAGAAATGGATCATGTGAATAATATTATGTCCAATATCAACGAAGGAGTTAGCAGTATTGCTGTTTCTGTTGAACAAGTGGGAGTCGTAGCTGTCCAATCATCAGGCAATATTCAAAACGTGGCAGCTGCTTCCGAGGAGCAATCTGCAAGTATTGAAGAAATTACTGCATCCTCAAATAACCTAGCTGAAATGGCACAAGAACTTCGTCATATCATCCAGAAATTTAAATTATAAATAAACAAAACCGCTGTGCTCAAAAAGGCATAGCGGTTTTGTTAGAGGACAAAAAAATCTCCTACCAAGATGGTAGAAGATTAAGCAATAATACTTTTTACAACTTTTGAAATCACTGCACCCTCAGCTTGACCAGAAAGTAATGGTTTAGCAATTTTCATAGCTTCTCCCATATTCATTCCTTTTTCAACACCAGCGGCTACTAATTTTTCAGCAATCTCTTCTTCCGATAGTTGCTTTGGTAAGAAAGATTTCAAAAGTACTAATTTAGCTTCCTCTTTCTCGATTAAATCTGCTCGCTCAGCTTTTTGAGCACCCTCTAAAGCCTGATTTGTTTGTTTGACCTCTCGATTTACAATGGCCATTTCTTCATCTGCAGTTAAAGGCTCTCCTTTTTCTTTTTCAGCCAAATCTAAAGCTGATTTTAATAGAGATAATACACCCTTTGCTAAAATATCTTTTTCTTTCATTGCCGTTTTTAATTGTTCAAATACCTCAGTTTTTAACAATGTTCTCACTCCTTTAAGCCTTTATAGTCCACAAAATTATACCATAAAACCAGCCTGAACACTTTAATCAAATAACTTTACTTACTAATGGAGCATTCCTTTTAATTTCCCTAATAAGATTTGCAGATTCGTACAATAAAGACAAAAAGAGCATGGACTTTGCATCTGCTTCACTCAACCGATTTATAACCTCTTTCAGTTTGTTCCCCTTTTCTAAATACAGCACTTCTGGTTATTAACTTTATATGACGGAACAAAAAGTGTTTCTTCAAAAAACAATTCTTGATTCATTCATTTTTAAATAGGATATTTTTGTATCGAGCCATTTCCTTGCATAATAAATCCTCACCAATAAAAAACACACTAACAAAATTAGCTTAACATGCTGCTGTTTGTTAATGTGTTCTTCTTTTATTAAGTTGTTAAAAAAACCTTTCCTTTATTAATATGGGCAGATTCAACAGCATCTATGGCCTTGTGAATGTCCAATAATGGAAAGCAGGTATTTACGCTCATCATTGCTAATACCCCATTATGTACGAGGTTTATCAGCCGTTGCATGAATTGTTGCCATTTCTCTGGGGTCGACTGATGTTGCCAGTGGCGTAAATGAAACATCCTAGCCTGAACCTTTGCTTCATTCACAATGGTTGCCCAATTTACCTGTACTCCTGATAAAAGACCAATGGCTAAAAAATTCCCACCAGGTTTCACACAAAATGCAAGTTGATTGCCAGCGTCTCCTCCTATGGAATCGATGGCAGCATCCGCACCTTTTCCATTCGTTAATGCCATCACGGTCTCATAAAGTGGCATATGAGACGTATCAATGACATAGTTGGCGCCAAGTTGCTGTAAGGCATTTGTATGCAGACCATTTCTTGTAACCGCAATTAATTGGAAACCTAATACTTTCGCGAATTGCGCATAAAGATGTCCAATAGCAGAGCCACAAGCGTTCACTAATAAAACATCACTTGATCGTAATTTTAAAACCTCTGTACAAGTTACAAGTGCTGTAAGGGGATTAATATACATTTGTGCCGCAGTAAAATTATCCATCTCAGTAGGAATAGCTACAGCAAACGCAGCTTGTGTTTTCACCATTTCTTGCCAAGTTCCCTCTCCACGTAAAGGCAGCACTCGCTGACCAAGAAGCTTGGGTGTAACAAGCGGTCCGACAGCCTCTACAATTCCAACGCCCTCATAGCCAGGAACAGTTGGTAAAGTGATTCGATGAGCATATTTTCCCCATATTGGTATTAGATCAGAAGGATTGATCGGCCTTGCTAGCATACGCACAAGAATTTCCTGTTGAGTAGGAAGTGTAATGGTTTTATTTTCAACTCGTATTACCTCTTTAGGATTTCCATATTCATATATTTTAAGAGATTTTACTTTCACTATTACTAGCTCCTTTATGGATTATCTATTAAACAGCGTCATTCCAGTGGCTCGTTCGTCACATTCTTTTCCTGCTGACAATGATTTAACTGAAAATCCGAGTGCACCATCACATCACTGATCACATACAAATAATAACCCGCCCTAGCTATCAGAATGAACATACAATTTATACATATTTAATCAAAATTCAAGGTACTATAATTTGACGACAGTTAGATGACCTATTTCATCCATTATTAATTGGAGAGTGTCATTTATTTCTATACATATGGGGCTGACCTGCGCAATCTTATCTGAAAAATACCACAGACGAGCACTAGGTCCTACTAAAATATTGGCTCCATCTTCATAGTTGCCTAGAAAATTCAGGGAATCTTGTTGAATATTTTTGTTATTAATAGACTTTATACCATATTCATTTAACTCTCCTGCTACTGCTAAAATATCATCTGTTGTTAAATTAATTTCACCAATATGTAACACTTGATCGATTGAAAAAGTCGTTGTATTGAGCTTTGGATTCACTTCCTGTCTAGAAATAAACTCCACTATATTGCCCTCAGGATCATAAAAATAACATGAATAGGCTTTTAAAAATTGAAAATAAACTTCATCCTGACCTTCCGAAAAAAGTAGGCCGACTCGTTCATTCGCCCAATCCTTTGCTTGTTGAAATAAATTACTTGGAATGTTTAAAGCAAAATGATATTGTTTTTGTATTTGAGAAGAGACCTTCTCGAAAGTCATCTCACTCTCCCCAACAGCTATTGTAAAATAATCCTCTGTACCTTTGACCAATGCAAATCCCATTTGCTCACAATAAAATTGCTGCATTTTTTGTACATCATGAACAACTAGTTTAACCCTCGAAATTTTCATAAAATCCACCCCTTGCGTTTTAGTTAACCCTACTATACTAGTCAGACAAGGCGTTTACTTCGTACAAAAGAATGAAGTTTTATCTAGATAACTTACAAACCACTTCTGCCAGTAGGCTGAGAAAAAAACAAAAACTCTACATTCTCCTGCGAATCATTTCGTATCTGGTGTGGCTGATTCGCTGGAATTTCAATCCCTTCCTGTTTCGATTAATTCAGCTATTGCTTTATTTACTTTCATCGTTACTCATCCTTTCAGGTATATCATAAGAAATTTAATGAATTTGCTGAATTTCTCATGTTAAAAATTCTGCTAAGCTTATTTTCTTTTTTTGATAATCTGCGCTAATCGCTTGTAGTTCTTTTTCTAATTGAAGCACCCCCGCTTCCACACCCCTATAAATTAATATCGGCGTCTGTTCTAAAGACTTTCTGGCTATTGAATAATCACAGGACATTATTTTTTTAAGTAGTAATAAAGTTTTAAGCTTATCCTTCCCATTGCCGGTAATATACACTTCATAGTAATTGTAAGAATGCTCCTCCAGCTGCTCCTCCTCTAAATGCGATGGTACTAGAACACTCTGAAGAAACGCTACGAGATGATCATAGGCCATTTCAAAATCCCACCTTCCTGCACCATGATAGGCGGTAAAAATAGCCGTATCTCCTCTCGATAAATCTATACAATATGGATCTCCCTCATCCGTAGCAATGACTAAATAATGTTGGGGCCAATCTGAAATGACTTCTTCTGTGACAGGATTATAATTGTACCCATCCTGTCCTCGCACTAAATCCGTAGCCCCAAAAATTTGTAGGTTTAAATAGTCACCTGTATTCCACGTAATTCCTTCCACCACATAATGTTTCAAAAAGTAAATATATTCTTCAGGTAATTGCCAATGGCTCTCCAACAATCGACTACTCTCATCTTCTATTGGATCGTGAAAAACCATTGGGTATACAGCGTAAAATGAAGGATCTTGTTTTTGAATCTCTGCAATAAAACTACGCATGTTCTCTATTACTTCATCTATGTCCCTAAGTACTTCTTTCATTTGTAGTTCCCTCCTTACTGCTTTGCATTTTATCATACCCTATCATTACCCAATGCAGGAGAACATGTTATAATTTTAAAGTGCACAGCCATAATTATTTCATAAATTCGTCTGTAATCTTAAAACTTTTATCCAAGCCGTAACTACATTTAGTGGCTATAACTTGCCACTGATTGATAAGACTAGATTTTGATTAAAACATAAAAAGGGGAATTCTTTTTTGAGAAAAATATTCATCAGACGCCCTGAGCAAACAGATACTCCTGCGTTACACCAATTCTTTTTATATGTTATTCAGGATACTTTTGCTAAAGAAGGACTTGCAGAGCTGGTGGACGATCAACAACATGAATGGGCGACGAAAAAACAATACTTAGCTGCTGACTTTGGCAGTCAGGGTCAAAAAAGGTTTTTCTGGCTGGCTGAGGATGCAGATACAAAAGAAATTGTGGGCACCATCGAGTATGGGGAGTCCAATGAATTCATTCAAAAAATGATAAAGGAAGACCTGTCGAATTGTCCCGAAATTGGGACTGTTTATGTTCATCCAAGCTACCAAGGTCGTGGGATTGGAACGATGCTAGTAAACAAAATGCTAACAACGTTAGAAATGAAAAACGTCCCTAGCTTTTGTTTAGACAGTGGCTATAAACAAGCACAACTGGTTTGGCAGAAAAAATTTGGACAGCCAAACTATGTTCTTGAACATTTTTGGGGAACAAATAATCACCATATGATTTGGAAACGCAATTTACCATTTCAACTAAAGGAGTAAAAGATGTCCTTACAAATTACACAACAATTAGATGCAAAAAATAAATCTTATGTTAATCACATGCTTTATGAATATAATGTAGAACACTTTCCAAAAGACCTACAAGGGCGCTATAAGGAAATTAATTTATTCCTAACAGACCAAGACAATCAAATTTTTGGTGGTATATTAGGGGAAGTTTGCTGGAACTGGTTAGAAATACACACGTTAATGGTCGATGAAAAATTTCGTGGTCAAGGATATGGTTCTAAACTGTTAGCAGCCATTGAGCAAATTGCATTAGAGAATAAATGCGATTTCATTAAGGTTGACACCTTAAGCTTTCAAGCATTAACATTTTATGAAAATCATGATTATGAAATTTTTGGGACCCTCGATCAAGTAGGAAGAGACTTTAAGCATTATTATTTAAAAAAGACTTTACAATATGATATGGATGATGCAAGCCGTGATTAAATCTTTGATGATGGGTAGCTCTAAATCATTGCCTTCCATCTATGTGAGCAGTCCTAAATATTTGTTATACATCTAGATGAATGTTAGTATTGTTTATACAGATTTAGTTTTAAATAGTGAGATAGTTAAAAATATGTAAGATTTTAATAGCTTCAACAGTAACGTTGAGGCTTTTCTCTTTCGCAATTTGTAAGTGCCTATACTTATTATGTTTGGAGGGAAATGAAATGTTAAAATTCATTGATGATTTAGCCGGTGCGATTTTCGATGTATTTATGCTATTTTGTTATTTCTTGGCAGGCGTAATAATTGTAGGGGTCCCTATCTTTTTATTGGCTAAATTTTTCCTATTGTTTCAATAAATATTTCACGCGAAAAAAATGCTAAAAGGAATCACCCATTGTATGGTGATTCCTTTTTTGTTTTGTTATAGAGCAAGCCATCCACCAGATCTATATGAAGTTCATATTACTAGAATTATTAAACTTCTACACATACACAAAAACAATAAAATAAACTAAAACTACAGGAATTGCGTAAGAGGAAATACCTATTAAACTCCATTTCCCTTCATCAAGAGACCAAAGAAAAATAAATAAAGTAATCATAGTAATCCCAAAAGCGCTCATGATAATATTTAATAATCCAATATTCCCCATCCCCTTTGTTCTACTTTTCATTAAAGCTAGTATATTCCTCATACAGTTAGGCCATGCTAACTGCCTCCATCATATTTTATTTACAAATAATTTCTATTTTTATAACAAAAAGTATTTATCCTTCACGACAAAATGCCTATCAAGATACAGCCTTTAATGAAACTCACTATGTCGAAGTAAGTTTTTAAGTGTGTAACAAATAATTGCTAAATATGTTTTAAAAAGCTTGTTGAAAAAATTTGAAATAAACGAGGGATATTTAATTGGAATACGTTAAATAATATTTGGAGGAGGTGACAAAATGAAAAGAGATAAAAAAGATACAGAATTCGCAACAGATGAGCCAACAAAACAAACATTTTCTACTGGTGCAGAACCAGGCAACATGAAAGAATCTACTAGGGGTAAAGGATATACTGAGCCCCCTCACCCGGATAAAGAAGACCTTATTATTAATGAGAAAAAAGGAAAGTCCACTTCATTATAATCTAAGACTATTTAACGTTTTACCTATTTAGACCGCTCATTCAAAGTGGTCTTTTTTCACATTCGTATAGAGCTTTACTAATCAGATAAAGGAACCTATTCATTAATGCTAAAGATTAATGAAGCCAACAACTGATACACTTTTGAAAACAAAGAATAAGGCATAGCAAGCTGCCGCAACAGAATCGCTATGCCCATTTTACTGATAAAATGCTTAAAAATGTTACAAATACCTTTGACATATTCCCATATGATATAAAAGAATGGCTAAAATTTTTTAGTGATATACGTTCCTAACAGATATAAAAGCACTTAATTAATATGAGTGCTTTTAATTTATTCATGGATATTTTTATTGATATTTTTATTTATTAAATGGTGGGAATATATAAACAGAAAGACCCCCCATATCGGAGCGGCCTTTCTTATGTATCCTCTAAAATAATAGAGATATCGATAAAAGAACTGAAAATGTAAAGCCGATACTCCATAACGAACCTAGTATTTTTTGATTTTTAATATCTCTATCTTTTTTTAGTTTTTCCATTAACTGAACTAAATTGATAAACCATAGTAAAGAAAATAACAACGGTAAAAAATAATAATAGAAAAATAAATCAGCCATTTCAAATCTCCCCTTACAAATCCTGCTCTGTTAGTTTAATAACCTGATAACACTCTACCTTGGTTACCCTGAAAGTAAAAACCACATAGCTCATAAAATCAACCAAATTACTGCTATACCTATTAATAAACGTTTCCTACTCCCCCTATCAAGTCATTCTTCTTCTAATCTGTTTTGTTTAGTTTTATTATACCTCTTTTTACATTCATATGGATATTATTGACTATTTAGCATTCCCATCAATATTCTAAATTTCTTGGTGAACTACTCATAGATTGTATCCTCCATGTCAAAAAAGATGTGAAAGCAAGGAATGAGGCAGCATAAGAAATTAATGCAAAATACAGATCGTAGGATGAATATTCAACAGAAAGCTTTATTACTAGACTATATGCACCTTCAAATTCACCTCTTAATTTTAAATGCAAATCTATTAATCCCATTATTGATTTCATCTAAAATCGCGTGTTCACACACATGCAAAGGGGCTATTTTTAATACAAATGAATGGCGATATGAAAGAGCCGAATTTGGGAAGTTTAAAATTCAAAAATTAGTCACTCAAACAAATGGCTTTTTTATTATCAAAAATAAACGATTTTTATTATGGTAAATAAGTCTTTTATTGTTTAAAGTTGTTTTCGTAGGTTTTTTTTAGAAAATCCTATATATAATTATAAAGGAGGATACATAAGTGAGTAAGTTATTGAAAAAAGGTTTTATTTATCTAGCATTTATGTTAGTAGCACTGGTTAGTATAAGTATTGAGAATGCATATGCAGCAGAAGTTGTAGATTATGAAGAAGGGGTAACTAATTTAAATAATACACCTGAAAATAGTGCGGTAATCGGAGATCAGTTACTTAAACCTGAAAAAGGATGGAAGCGATATGATGATTCAAACCCATTAATAAATTATACAAACATGTATCGATTTGCGCACGATGATTTGTACAAAAAAAGTCGAGTACAAGGTTATGATAAAGATATGAGTTTAACCTTCTATTTTGTGGGAACTAAATTTATGTTATTAGATTACATTGCTTATAATAGGGCGGATTTCACAGTGACTATTGACGGTGTTTCTGAAGCAGCTTCGGCAAAAGGTTATGGTATAAAAAGTCAGTCTATATACTATAAAAAAGTAGATTTACCTTATGGTAAACACAAAGTAGAGATAAACATAACAAATAATGTAAACAACGATACTTTTGCTCTAGATGCTATTGATGTGGATGGATTTTTAATATCAGAAAATGATGTTCCGAATATTGATTCCATAGCTTTAGACAAAAATAATCTAGAATTACTTGAAGGTAGCCAAGATAAGCTAATAGCAACAACTACATCTGATACTGCAAAAGTAATCTGGTCATCAAGTGATGAATCAATTGCTACAGTAGATCAGGATGGTAATGTCACAGCACTTCACGAAGGTCAAGCAATAATTACTGCCAAAATTGAAGGTACTGATATTGCAGCCACAAGTACAGTGATTGTTAAAAAACCAAACAATGAATTTTCAAATGCTATTTTAAGCATTACATTAGTAAACGGTATAACAAAAGAATATGATGTTACAAATACCGTTTTAAACAACTACTTAAATTGGTTTGATAGTGCAAAAGGAACTTCAACATTTAAATTTTCTAAAACAATATCTCCTTATAAAAAAGTAACAGAATATATTGTACATGATAAAATTGCTTCATTTGAAATAAGAGAATATTAAACAAAAAATGACCAGGTACTCACTATCAATTGAGCGCCTGGTGTTTATTTTGGTAACTGATTAATAATTTTTCTACCTAGCTATATGATCTTTTGCCAAAAGCATTTTTGAATTGTAATAATCTTGCCTGATGGCATTTAATAACTTATCAAGGATTGGTAAATAAACTTTACTTATTTTCAAATTTTCAATTACTGAGAAATTACGTCGCAATGATTGAACTGCCATTTCTAGAATTCATTGTAAGCGTGACTTAGAATCATTTGAGGTTTCTTCACAAACTTGTCTTTTTAAAACCTAATTAATTATTACTACTTATATGCTTATTTATTTTTTCTTCTATCAATGATAATCCATTTTAAGATTACAATTATTAGTATTAAAAGTGGCATTCCCTGGACGATAAGAAATCCTGTCCAAAAATCATTCATAGTACTGGTCGGTGAAGCTGTTGCCATTCCACCTATAAAGAAAGCCAATGGGGTTGCGATTACATTCAATCCCAAATCATAACAAATGTTAATTTTTTACTTTTAATATTAGGTAATCCAGCCGACCAAAATAAAAATATTGCAACTACCAAAATCAAAACACCATAAACAGCCAAAACCTCTACCTCCTAACTAAACCCATTCTACTTTCCCGGAAAGATGAAGATATACTTATCTTCTATTATTTAAAAAACCCATATCGTTGTTCAACTAAACTACCCCATTAGTTGCATAGCAACCATCTTTTCGAAAACAGCCAATATTAAAAAGCCACACCATGTTAGATGTGACATATAGTTTTATTTAACTGTAATTCCAGCTTCAGATAGGTAACTATCAAAATTAAAGCCTATTTCATTTAAAAGTATATTCACGATTTTCCCAATGGAATACTGTTCACTAGTAATCGTCATATCTTTTCTATCCGGAAACGGAATGTAGCTTCTCCCTCCATCTACAGAAGCTGTGAAGAATGGTTCAATCATGTCTCCATTGTAGTTTAAGAAGAAAATTTGTTTTGTTGCTTTTTTATCAGAGTAATTAGTCACCCACGATTCGTAAAACTCTTCGTTAAAGCTTTCCTCACGTCTATCTGCTGTAATGGAAATACTGAGGTCATTTAAGTAAATATATTTACCGAACTCATCATCATAGAGCCAATTCTGCGGTCTAGAGTTTACTATTGTTGATTTGAATTCTTCAAAGCTCATAATCCAATACCTCATTTCCGAATATTATATCCTGTATTATAGTTTAAAAGGGATAGATTGTCATAAAAAAAGACTATCAATTTAGTAGTCTCAATTGCTTGTTTCCGACATACACGTACTAGCAAACGTGTATTAATTAGATTTTAAGTCATTTATTTTATGTGCTCACTCACGTTCAGCAGCCTCAATAATTTCTTCTAATTGAGCTCCATGGCTTTCTGAAGTTAATTTTACTTTTGTTAAATCGCCCTCCACCAAACGTTTCAATTTTTTTACAACGTTCTAAATTAAATTCGATGTCTGCAATTTCATCCTCTAATTTTTGATAGTTTACTAACCACTCGTAATGCATAGTCAGCACCTACCTTTTTTACTGAAATTTTATTTATTTCTCTTATTTACATGGCAGATATGAATTTACCACCATTAACAACCCAATAATTTACATAGAAATATTTTCTATTTATTGAAATTAAATGACAATTATGTTAAAACTAAAACTACTAGGGGATATTACTAGAATGGAGGAAAAAATAATGTTAAAAAAGATTAAAAGTAATATTGGTATTAGTTTACTAACAGCTTTACTTCTTGCTTTATTCATCTATCCATCAGGTAACGCTTCGGCTGCAGAACTTACAATTCACAACCCTATTCCAACTATAGATCAATTTGCTTCTAACCCAAGTTCTTATTATGTCACAGTTAATAAAACGTTTAGTTCATTTCCGCCAGGAACTATTTATCATAGTGAGATGAGAGGTAGTTTCCTATATGGAGGAGACTTAAGTTTATTTAATTATGCTAAAGAGGGCGAATTTAATGTCTATTATGCTGTATACAAAGGTTATATTTACGCTAAATAATTTAGCTTAATAAAATCCTAATCCCCTAGTGTTTTTAACTGAGAAACTTTTCGCATTATCATCTTAAATTAAATTTCCAATCCACTAATGCCACTATTGCACTTACCACAAATTTTACATGTTCACTATGGTTAGAACGCCCTCTCTTTGGTGGGAAACCCCACCAATTTGATATAAAATCAATTGTTTAAAACCCCTATAAAGGCTGTCATACCAATATTACTTCGTATCATCCATCTTCAGTACAGCCATGAATACCTCTACACGGTGGCATGGAGGTGGCAAAAAACATCAAGACCACCCATCACGGAGTGGTCTTTTATGGTTTATTCAACTAAAGCCTTCGTTTGCCATCCATGTAACGCAAAATCAACACTACACCACATAATATGTAAGATTTTTACGTTCTTTCATTGAAGTTTAACAACACTTATTTCTTTATGTATGGATGTCTGAAAAACAAAAATAACGGTAATGCCAATGATAAACCAACTGTAAACAAAGTTAATAGACATATCCACTTTTCTTTAATGTTATACTTTCTTGACTCATTGAACATAAAGATTATAAAAACAAAGCATGAAATAAAATAGTCAACAGCGAAGAAGGTCGATATTGAGTTTATAAATAATAAATCTATTAATAACCCTAAATCAAATCCGTTTTCGTTCAAAAATTTCACTAAAAAATAATACGGAAATACTGTGCCAATAATCGCAAATAACAGGTACACTTTTCTCATTTAAAATAAACTCTCCTCTCTATGATTTTTACAAATATTATACCTCATAAAAAATTATTTTGAACAAATATTTCCATTTATCCTTCAAGCCATTTCCCTAAATTACTTGGTCTACTGCTTATCGATTATGGGAGGCTATCACGTTCCTTTAACCAGTATAGAAAGGTACTGGACGTTCTTTATATGGGGTTTCTTCTATATAAGACGATTTATTTAACTTTCTATTAGAAAGCTCTACATCCATTCTATACGCCCCTACAAATACGGCTTTTAATGTACTGTACTAGTAACTGTCAGAACGCCTCGATAAACAGCTTTTGTGCTGATTTCCAATGAGGTAGCTATAGTACTCGCTTTCAAGTGGCATACACCAGTGTGTTCTAAGCTGTGTGATGCAAGTTTAAATACGATAGCTCGTTCTGATTCTGTTAAGTTGTAATAGTGACTAGCCATGTGGTCTTCGACACTCTTATTGATCAACTAGTAAATGTTTTCAACATTAATGATATGTACGAATTATTTAAGATTATGGATGACGAAAAAGAGGAAATCTAAATGAATAAATTAGAGCAAACAACCAAGGATTTGTTAGGAGCCGGTTATTCGATAGAAGAAATTAAAACAGCTTTTGAGGAACTCATTGAACAGGCAAACAAACCAACTCTGATTACAGGACAGATAACTAAAAAAGGTTGTCTGTTTTTTTGTATGTACTTTTAGTACATAATTTCCTAAAATGGAAATATAGAGAGGGGTTATTTACTAATGAAACAACTAGTATTTAGTACAGTGTTAGTTTTAAGTTTAGGTTTAGCTGCATGTGGTGAAGAAAAACAAGATAGTGAAATAGTAGGAGCCTATAGTCGTGAAATTACATCAGAAGAAAAAGAATATATTCAATTAGTAATGAATGACGATTTCGATACTTTAATTACTAAAACAGAAGAAAAAGCAAACGAAGTACAACAAGACTATAACAATCTTGCATTAGCATATGAAAAATTCAATGGTATAGATGAGGACCTACCGAGTGTATTCACAACAGCGACTCAACTAAAATACGTTTACGTAGTTGAGAGACTTGAGGAGATAAAATATATACCAGATGAGATTAAAGAAAAAGTTAATGAATTAAAAATTGTAGCAAAGGATAAAGAGGAAGAGTGGAGTGAGAAAATAGAAGAAAATAAAGCAATACGCAAAGCAGAATATGAAAAAAGTGTAGCTGAGTCTAATCTTAAATCTAAAATTAATGAGAGAACTATGTATCCTAAAGCAGTTTATATTGGAATGACAAAAGAAGAAGTTTTGGCAGAAGGATGGGGCAGACCAATAGATATTAACAAAACAACTACTACATATGGTGTAAGTGAGCAATGGATTTATTATGATTATAAATATTTGTATTTTGAAGATGGAATTTTAACTACTATTCAAGAGTAATATATAGGAGGCTAGGACAAAAGGTTTAGTCAATGAAAATTGTTTGAAGGGCAAGCGATTATTACAGCTATAATAGAAAACACAGATTTTAAAGAAGCTATATCTCCTTATAAAAAGTAACAGAATATATTGTAAATGATAAAATTGCCTTTAGGTTTTTTTATATCCGACAAACCTTTATTTTTCAAGGGTTTGTCGGTTTCTTTATACCATATTATATTTTTCTTTATCTCCTAATGTGTCACGTTTACTCTCTGAACACGGTGGCATGGAGGTGGCAAAAAACATCAAGACCACCCATCACGGAGTGGTCTTTTATTAATATAAATTACGCCTTTAACCTTGCTAGTAACAATCAAGTATATAAGGAGGTAACGATTATTAGCTATTTTTCCTAAAAAAAGAGAAATCGAATACAATCGATTTCCCCTTTTCTTATCAAGAATGCTTTTTATAAATTGCTCAATAGCAATCAACATAGAAATTATTTGTATTCACTTTCAACGAAGTTGCAACCATATCGGTGAAATTATTCAATATATCCAGAAAACGTATTTGGTCCAGTAAATTCAATGTAATAGTTAGAAGACTTATCCAATGTCAAATTAATAGTAGTATCTTTACCTAATGCTAGTTCGTATGATTCTACCGTGTTATCGAAAACAAGGTCCTTACGTTTTACTTTAAATTTCAATGAATATTGATGATCATTATTTCTTACATAAATTTTAACTGAACTTTTCCCAGTTAATAAATAATCTGTGTATAAAGTAGAACTGTTAGAGCTTCCGTTAAAAGAGTATCTACCCTTTTTAGAAAGATTCCAAGTAGAAGTTGGCTTTGAAGTACCATAAGGTACAATTTGATTTGGTTCACCTACGCCTGGTCCTATATCATTTACACCTACATTTTCTTGTGTTTCATAGACTACTTCATTCTTAAATTCATTAGAATCTAGTGCCTGCGATTCTAATTCAGCAGCGCTTGCATTAACGCTAAATCCGCTACCTACAACAGCCGTAGCTAAAGCTAGTGAAGATAATTTAGTGAAAATTTTACTCATAAAATCGCTCCTTATTATTGTAAATATTAGAAATTGTATTTCCCAATTATTATCATAACATACTAAATCAGAATATGGATAATTATTTACATTTTAACCTAAAATTACCTAATTAAAATAACCTAACTACAAATAAAGTCCTACAAATGAAACACTTAAAATATACGTTAGGTATTGTTCAGAAACTCTAAAATGGTTAATTATTCCTGCCGCTCCATGTATTCAAAATGAGTCAATCTCCTTTTTGTTCTTGAAAATTCAGGTCAGTTAAATTTCAACCACTGACAATCTGTCCATAGTTGGAATACGATGACTTAGTTATATAGATGCCGTCAATATGACGGTACCTGCAATTTACAAGTACCTACATATTGTGTTCAGGTACCCCCTTTTCCGTGGGTACTGAATAAATTACCATTCAAGCCAGTTCTCTAACGATGGTTCACCTTGCACTATTGATTGTGGGAGGCTATCACGCTCATTAGCCGTTATTATTTCGATTACCATGTTTAGGTTTAATATCAGTAAATGTGGTTTAGCCTTTGTTCCCCTTCCATTTACTACATAGGATAAAGACAAAAAGGAGATAATCCTATGAATAACTGTGGATGTAATAATGAATCATCGACATTTAAATGCAATAGGCTCGGAACATTTACAGCTAATGATGTAAACTGTATAAACCCTCCCATTCCTGCTGATAGCTCAATAATTCCTTTTTCCTCTGGAATCTCACTATCTAGAATTACCGATAAATTTGGGAATAGAGAGGTAAGCTTGTTAGGGTTCGGGACCGCAACTCTCTTAATGTTGATGAAAAATAATACAATTGATTTAACTAACCTTTTCAATGAAGCCTTCCCAGTTCCATGTGATGGTAAAATCACAGCGATTTCAGCGTCATTTTTTCCATTTGATGAGTTTATTTTTGAAGGCTCTATTACGATTCGAGCGCAAATTTTCCTTGCACCTAAAGGTAGTAATATTTTTACTGGCACAAGTGCTAGCGTTGATTTAGCTCCACCTATAACAGATCCTTTTCCATTTGGACAAATAGCTTTTGCTTCAGCTAATATCCCACCGGTACCAGTAACTGTAGATGACCGTTTATTAATGGTATTTTATATTTCGTCGGCAACAGATACTTTTGGAATTGCTGATATTCTTGGCAAAGCAAGTGCAGCAATTAATATTGTTTAATCACAAATCCCCTTTCCTCTAACCAATAACAGAAAGGTACAGGACGTTCTTTAGATGGAGTTTCTTCTATAGATAACGATTTTACTTAATCGCTCTACAGCCCTACTATAAGCTCGCACAAATTCCGCTCTTAATGTACTTGCTACTGTTAAAGTACCCTCTTTAATATCCATAGCAATTTTAAATAGCACGTTTTTAGCTTTTACAAATTCCTTTGCACTTTGAACATGAGTACCTAATACAACCTTGTGCAATTCATCTATTAAATTATCTGCTAATGGTAGTGAGTTCAGGAAATCAAATAGCGTTCTCTGATACTCATTCATGTACTCTTTTTTCTTTTCAGCTTGCAAAGCTAATTCATTGCTAAGACTCTAATAATTAAAAATGCCCGCTGTTTGATTAGCGAGCACTAGTAGTAATGAGATTTATGACATCCAAAATTGCTTATGTTGAAGGCGTAATTTCCAGTTGATTTCTATATTTATAATTTCATATAGGATTTCATTGTGGAGTTCGAGTCGGGGAAATATGTGGACTTGAATGGAAGTATATAAACTTCAATGAAATGACAGTAGCAATTGAACAGCAATTCATTAATAAAAAGATTACAGATGGAAATGGAATTGAATACTTTAAATGGGTTGTTGCTACTCCAAAATCTAAAACTGGATATCGTACTATTCCAGTTGGCAGAATTTTAATGGAGATATTTAAGAAAGCCAAAAAGAAACAAATTGAAAATCGATTAAAGTATGGAGAATTTTATCTTCAAGACCCTGATCATGATTTTGTTTGTAAAAAAGAAAACGGAGAACATTACACCCCTGCTGTTATAAAGTATCAAACAAGAGCTTTAATCAGAAAAAGTTAGGTATCGATTTCAATGATCATTCTTTACGACATACCCATGCAACGATGTTAATTGAAAGTGGACAACCAATAAAAACTGTTCAAAAAAGATTAGGACACAGCAGATCAGCAATTACTGAGGTCTGCTATGTCCATTTAACACAGAAGATGGCAAGAGATGCTGCCGATATATTTGATTCCATCGCTGAGGATTTATAAATTACTGGCAATTCGGTGGCAATCTCCACCCAACTGATACAAAACTATTTAATTAAACCCCTATAAACACTGTTACATCAACCTTACTTCGTATCATCCATCTTCAGTACAGCCATGAATGCCTCTTGAGGGACCTCGACTGAACCTACTTGTTTCATACGTTTTTTACCTTCTTTTTGTTTATCAAGAAGCTTTCGTTTACGTGAGATATCCCCACCGTAACATTTTGCTAACACGTTTTTACGGATAGCTTTAATAGTTGAACGTGCCACAATTTTTTGTCCAACTGCTGCTTGAATTGGAACTTCAAATTGTTGACGTGGGATTAATTCTTTTAATTTTTCAACGATAATTTTACCACGATCATAGGCAAAGTCACGGTGTACGATAAAGCTTAGTGCATCGACTTGCTCACCATTTAGTAAAATATCCATTTTCACTAATTTTGATTGCTGATAACCGATTAATTCATAGTCAAATGATGCATAGCCTTTTGTATTTGATTTCAAATAATCAAAGAAATCATATACGATTTCGGATAAAGGCATTTCATAAATAATACTTACACGAGTAGTATCAATATAATCCATTGTCATGAAATTACCACGCTTCATTTGACAAAGCTCCATGACCGCTCCTACATAATCATTTGGTACCATAATTGTAGCTTTTACATATGGCTCCTCTACTCGATCAATTTTTTGTGGATCTGGCATAAAGGAAGGATTATCTACTTTGATGGAAGAACCATCTGTCATATGAACTTCGTAAATTACCGAAGGCGCTGTTGTAATTAGGTCAATATTGAATTCACGCTCAATTCGCTCCTGTATAATCTCCATATGTAGTAATCCTAAGAATCCACAACGGAAACCAAAACCAAGTGCTTGAGATGTCTCAGGCTCATACTGGAGAGCCGAGTCATTTAACTCTAATTTTTCTAAAGCCTCACGTAAATCATTGTATTTGGCTGTATCAATTGGATATAAACCACAGTAAACCATTGGGTTTAAGCGGCGGTAACCTGCTAGCGGCTCAGTAGCAGGACGATTTGCAAAGGTTACTGTATCCCCTACGCGTGTGTCCCCTACATTTTTAATAGATGCTGTTAAATAGCCTACATCCCCAACTGTTAATTCAGTTTGTGGCACAACTTTTGGTGTATGTACCCCAACTTCTATCACTTCGAATTCCGCTCCTGTTGCCATCATGCGAATTTTATCTCCAGGCTTTACAGTCCCGTTGATAACACGAATGGAGATGATAACGCCTTTATAGGCATCATAAATTGAGTCAAAGATTAAGGCTTGTAGAGGTGCATCTGGATCACCAGTTGGTGCTGGTACCTTTTCAACGATTTGCTCTAAAATATCCTCAATCCCAATTCCTGCTTTAGCAGAAGCTAATACTGCTTCAGATGCATCTAACCCGATTACATCCTCAACCTCTTGACGTACGCGTTCAGGATCTGCTGCTGGTAAATCAATTTTATTAATAACGGGTAAAATTTCTAGATCATTATCAAGAGCTAAATAAACATTTGCAAGTGTTTGCGCTTCAATACCTTGTGCAGCATCCACAACTAAAATGGCGCCCTCACAAGCAGCTAAACTACGGGAAACCTCATATGTGAAATCGACATGTCCTGGTGTGTCGATTAAATGAAATGTATATACTTCACCGTTTTTCGCTTCGTACTTTAATTGAACTGCATTTAATTTAATCGTAATGCCTCGCTCACGCTCTAAATCCATTGAGTCGAGGAGCTGTGCTTTCATTTCACGGGATGTTAATGATTTTGTTTGCTCTAAAATACGGTCAGCAAGCGTTGATTTCCCGTGGTCAATATGTGCAATAATAGAGAAATTTCGTATATTCTCTTGTCGTTTTAAACGTGCTTCTCGGTTCATCTTTTCCACTCCTAATTAAACTATAATGAATTATACTATGAACGCTATGCAAAGTACAACAGCAACTAGACTAGAAAGCCTATAATATCAATACTTTCAATGTTTACGCCTGTTATTAAATTTCATAGTTTTAAGTATATAAATACAGTAGGATTGGACGCCTCATAAAGTATGGATGAAAAAATTTATTTTATTCTACAAAATAAAAAAAGTCAGTTACACAGACCGAAGCTGTATGTCCCGACTTTTTTCATTAGTTTAATTGTTGATAGATTGCTGAATAAGATTTGTTAAAACTTCTACACCTTTTTTCTCTAAATGAACACCGTCTGGAGCGAAGTATTCTGGATGATTAAGCGCTTCCGCATGCCAGTCAATTAGTGTAATATTTTCATGTTCCTCTGCCTTTTCAAGTAAAGCTGCATTCACTTTCCCTTCCCATGGACGAGGCACACGTGTATTCACTAAATAAATATCAGCATTGGCAAATGCAGCGAGAAGTGTATCTATTTGGTCATTGGTAAAATAGCCATTTGTCCCCAATTGGATAATTATCGCATTATTAGTTTGGTTAAAACTCGCATAATTTGGTGCTAGTTTAACAGCTTGTGAAACTTGACGACCTATCTTTCCATCAATTGTGATATTTGGAAAAACCTTATGTAAGCTCGTTGCTATATCGATCATAACGGAATCACCAATTGCTAGTATGTTTTGATAAGTATCATCTTTCTCGGGCACAGCATTTGTTTCGTTTTCTTCTGGCTTTGGTGTTTCTATATTTGGCACTTCAACTACTTCTTCCTTACTAGGCGAAGGATTGTCAGTCGTCTTGTCTGGTTGCTTTATTTGATTAGCAGTAGGTTCATCACCATTAATTTTAACGGCAGTTGGATATGAATCCTTAGAAGTTTGCTGGCCTTCTCCCACGACCCCTGTAATCCCTGTGAAAAATACAAGAAGGAAAAGTGGAACGATGACAGTAGATACTTTTCTTAAAAATGTGAGGCTTTCCCATTTCTTTTTATTGAATACGAAATAGTTCCGATAATATGCCCAGAACCCATCTTTTCGGATTGGCATCTCAATGAAGCGATAGGAACATTCTGCAATTATCACAATCAGTATTATCTGAAGCACTATTCGCCAATAGGAGGGGTTTCCAATCTCATGTATAGGTGTGCCTAATACCATGACTGGGTAATGCCAAAGATAAATTCCGTAGGATCGTGAGCCAATCCAACATAGAGGTTTCCACGCAAGTATTCTTCCTAAGATACTAACGGGATGACAAATACAAGCAATTAATACGGCTGCATTCAAGCAAAACAGGAACATTCCGCCTCTATAAAGGAATGTTTGAAATTCATCCACATACATAATGCAGACAAGAAAAATAGTAAACGTAATAAAGCTAATAGCATTTAATTTGTTCATATGGCTTGTTGATAATTTTTGTGATGATAGTCTTTTCATTGGCCAAACAAGCGCTAACCAGCAGCCAATTAATAATTCAAAACAGCGCGTGTCCGTTCCATAGTAAACCCGACTTGGATCGGCACCTGGCTGGTAAAGTATCGCCATTAATAAGGCCGAGCAAATTGCCCCAATAAAAACAACCTTTGCTAATTTACTTTGCTTTTTTACAACATACAGCCCTATCATTAAAAGCAATGGCCAAATCACATAGAATTGTTCTTCAATGGCTAATGACCATAAATTTTTTATGGGTGATGGAGAACCGAAACTATCAAAATAAGAGAGTTTATGAAAGATGAACCACCAATTACTTGAATAGAAAATAGAAGACAGCGCATCTCCACGTAATGTATGAAGGAGCTCTTTATGAAAGAGCATTGCCCAAACAAATGATGTAATAATCATAACGTAGGCAGCCGGTAGTAACCGTCTAAATCGTCCAATCCAAAATTTCTTTAGACTGACTGTTAATTGGTTGCCCTTTAAAGGTAAAATGGTAGAGGTGATTAAATAGCCTGATAGTACAAAAAAGATATCAACTCCTAAAAAGCCACCTCTAGCCCAACTGAAGTTAAAATGATAAGCAATAACTGCTAATACGGCTAATGCTCGAATCCCGTCTAGTCCAGGAATGTAACGATGATTTAATGACTTGCCTGACATACTATTCCTTCCTTCAATAATCTATAAAACCTATTGTCAAGTAATAAGAAACCTTGATTGAAAACCATCCCCTCTCAAATGATTAGTTTGTTCACTTATATGTTTGACGTTTGAGAAACGATAAAAGTTTTAGAGAAATAGGGAGTGTCATTACTTTTCTAGTCTCTTATAAAATTCATTCTCTACATATGTATTTTCAAAAAGGCATTACCATAAATGGAAGATACTACAAAAGCTATTTTACCCTGTTACCATATGCCTTCATCCATTATAAAATCGTGAGCCAACTTGAAAATTATAAGGCAAGAATGGAGCAATGGAAAGCCCAATAATTAGATTTTTTTCTGGAAATTTTTATTATTAGAGAATATCAAAAAGTGAGCCAATATGAGACTCACTTTTTGAATAATATGTTTATTTTTTTGAATCATTAACAAATGCCTTTGATATGGCTTTCCCGATTACCGCAATCGTTCTATTTACCTCATCTTCTGTATTGCCAATCCCACCGATTTCAATAATCATCATTTGCTTTGCTAAATCTTGATTATATCTTCCATCGACACCATCTCCACTTTTGGAAATAACACCTTTTGATATTTTCGGAACGATGGCATTCAATGTCGATGATAAACTTTCTGCATAGGCTGTGTTCCAGCGATAATTAGGATGCTCTGCCCCAACAACGATAGCAATTTTCGCATAGTTTTCCCCATTATATGAGATCGTTGTAAGATCATGTTTTAAGGAATCACGATGTAAATCTAGTATTAAATCATAATTATTGGTTTCTAAATGTTTACTAAGAAAAGGTCTTATTACATCATAGGATTGATGATAGCCCTTTCCCTGTGCTTGTAATTCCTTCATCGTATCTACATCAAGAACATCAGTCTTTAAACCATTTACATTAAAATGATTCACAATCTTATCCTTCAAACTCATAATGTTAACCGTTTCATGAGAAGTCGCTACCTTACCACTCACAGCTTTCACCATCGGTTCATATGCTTCATGGGTATGCGTAAATAATACTAACACCTTAAACGGATCTAAATCTGGTTCGGGCTCTTTCGTTTGTTCAAGTACATTCTGTTCTTCTAAATTAGTAGCGGCAAACACGACTTGTTTATCTTCAGGTTGTTTAATCGGAGTCGATGCTTGCTTGTTGAACGGAAGTTGCCCAGCAATGACAGGTAATACGAAAAAAAACAATAATATACCAAATGACCATTGTAGTTTTTTTAGCAAAGTCACACCCTCCTCCCCATATCGTATGGAGGGGGGGTGTCATTTAGAACGTAAAAATTTTTCTCTATTTATGCATATAGCAAGCTTATTTTTTATAAATCGCTTGCCCAGTTCATCAGCATTGAAGCAACTAAATTGGCGTAGCGATCTATCCAGTAGTCCGCTTCTTTAGGCGTTACCATCAATTGTCTATGTGAGGCTGCAAAGGTTTCTTCAAACAATTGTTGACGCTCTTCTCTTGTCCATGTCGCCCATTCACCGAAAATTGGTTCAACTAAGGACATGTCAAGCTCCTTGTCTATATTTGGCTGCCATGAGGATAAGGATAGCTTCGATGAAGGATTACTACGTTCAGCTACACGAGCCGCTATTGATCGCAGCATGACTTCTACCGCATCAGCAATTAATACAGGCGCATCTACCACTGTCGGTATACCAATGGCTGTTACAGGGATACCAAGCATTTCGTAGGAAATTTCTTGCCTTTGATTCCCTACACCTGACCCTGGATGTATGCCTGTATTCGTTAATTGAATGGTTTTACAAAGTCGATTACTAGCTCTTGTAGCAAGGGCATCCACGACAATGACTAATTTTGGCTTGAGTCGCTCTGCAATAGCAGCTACAAACTCTCCTGTTTCATAGCCCGTTTGTCCAGTAACGCCTGGGGCATACATAACAAACTTATCATCAATGACATCTAAACTATGCAAATGATCAATCAGATACGGACCAATCGCATCAGGTGTAATAGTACGATTGCCCAACCCAATTATTAAAATTTTGTCGTTCTCTTGCCAGGAGAGCGATTCATGCAATTTTTTAAAATTCACAAGCAATTCTTGCTCCAGCTGTTCAAATCCGTCCTGATCTTCTAATGTCAGTGTCGGAACAGAAAGTGTAATATATTGGCCTTCTTTTTTGCCAATTTGTTTCTCACCTTCTCTATCTACTAGCACATCCGTAATTTTCACGCGACCGGCTGTTCGATCTTCAATTTGAACGCCACTCGATTGTTTAAGCTTTTCTTTTTGCTCTTTCGTCTGATGGACAACTACCTCTTCAGATTCATCGATTAAATCTGTTCGATACCAGTTTAAATTTTGCATACAAATCACCTCAAGCAGTAGTTTGTTCAAACTGTCAAGTAAATATTCTTTGCATTTATCTATTGCAATTTAGCCTAGCGTTTGTTAAAATGATTTTTGTTGTATTAACACAAGAAATCAATGAGAAGATATCATCTCGTACCTAATTTAGGAGGTGAAATATATGCCAAACATTAAATCTGCGATTAAACGCGTAAAAGTTAACGAAAAAGCAAACATTGCTAATTCTCAAGCGAAATCTGCTATGCGTACTACAGTGAAAAAAGCTGAAAACGCTGTTGCTGAAAATGCTGAAAACAAACAAGAACTTTTACAAGCAGCTTTCAAATCTTTAGATAAAGCAGCTTCAAAAGGACTTATCCACAAAAACGCGGCGGCTCGTAAAAAGTCTCGCCTTGCTAAAAAAGCGTAATTGTTTAAAGGATCAGATGCTCTATTAAGAGTAGCTGATCTTTTTAATTTTTATAGAAATACAAAAGCTGTCGAGAAGTTCATTCTCGATGGCTTTTGTCATTTTTCTTTCTCTTTCATATTCATTATTTGGTATATCATTGCTGTATCCAACATCCTCTTCGAGCATAGATGCTCTCTTAAGCTGTCTGCCATGTCCAAGTAGCTAGTTTTAACATGCGTGGAATCGATAAATAAATGGTCTGCATGGAGGAGTCCTTGATGCATAATCTCTTTTAAAATACGATAGAATATCTGCTCAAATATATCGGTGTCTTGAAAGCGACGGACATAATTTTTACTGAAGGTAGAGAAATGCGGGACTTCTGTATGGAAGCCAAATCCTAAAAACCAACGATACGCCATATTCGTTTCAATTT
>NZ_JBNFXM010000024.1:0-54760 GCF_049943995.1 Lysinibacillus sp. VIII_CA | reverse complement strand
TTTCGTTCACTAGCTAGGCTAGCTACTTAAAACTTTATTGATTACGTTTTGCTTGTTCAGTTTTCAAGGTTCATTTGGTTGCTAGTTTTTTAATAGCAACTCTTAAATTATAATGTACTCAGTCATCATTGTCAACAACTTTTTTCAAAAAAGTTTTTTCGTTCACAAGAGACAACTTTTAAATCTTATCACAATCACATTTTGATGTCAACAATTTTTTCGTTTGTCGAATCTTTATGATGGTGTTGTTCTTACGTCGTTTTAACGACAAGTAATAATTTATCATGTTCGCAATTACTTCGCAAGTGTTTTTTTCATAGAAATCAATATTATTGAAAAAACATGCATTAGTAAGCTATTTTATACACTTATGAGAATGTAGATTTTATATCATTCTCTGTTCTAACTTAAATGATTTGTTTTACTATACATTGCTTTCTTTTAAAACTCAACTAATTAAAAACTAAAACATATAAATATAAGCAGGAGTTAAAAGCATCCGCTTCATTTTCTCCTGCTTACTCAACTAAAAAACCTCATCGTTTGTTATTCAAGCTTCGCGCTACTACTTTAAGCCATCATCTTGTGGATCAACTATATTTAAGCACCACAGGAAATTATCCCATGCGGAATACCAGCCACTAAAAATTTCAGAAGAATCATCCCAACGAACATCAAACTTCTTATGTCCGTCGACCTCTACTAAATATAAAGTAAGATTCTCATCTTTTTTGGCAACTACTAATTTCATTCCATGCTCAAGTTCTTCTTCTGTAAATGGAACATCCGATACAGAACGTAATTGAGCCTGTTCAAATACTTGTTTGTTAATAATTTTGTAATTCATTATATGCCCCCAATAAAAGTACTTCTTTTTTATCTACTGTCATTTATAAAACATAGAACTATAAAAGTATAACCTAAATATAATCCACGTTTAAACAACTTAATTTTTTTAATACAAAAAAGAGGAGAATTGCCTTATCCAGCAAATTCCCCTCTTCATTCATTTTATTCTTACTAGAAAAGATGCTTCGACTATTTTGTAATATGACGCATTGTCGGGAATAATAATACATCACGAATGGATGGTGAGTTTGTTAATAGCATGATTAATCGGTCAATACCGATACCTAGTCCACCAGTTGGAGGCATACCATATTCCAAAGCTTCAATGAAATCATTGTCCATTTCATGCGCCTCATCATTACCAGCTGCTTTCTCCGCTAATTGTGCTTCAAAGCGCTGACGTTGATCGATTGGGTCATTTAATTCTGTGAAGGCATTTGCATGCTCACGACGAACAATAAATAGCTCAAAGCGATCTGTGAAACGCTCGTCCTCTGGATTTTTCTTTGCAAGAGGCGAGATTTCCACAGGGTGTCCATATACAAATGTAGGTTGTACTAACGTTTCTTCTATTTTTTGCTCAAAGAATTCATTGATAATATGACCTACTTCATGAACATCTTTCACTTCTACTCCATGTTCTTTAGCAAGAGCCTGAGCTTGCTCTTTTGTCATCGGCTGCCAGAAGTCTACACCAGTTGCTTCTTTTACGGCATCAACCATGTGAACTCGTTTCCAGCCCACTGCTAGGTTAATTTCATCTTCACCATATTGAACTGTAGTCGTTCCAAGAACTTCCTGAGCAACGTGAGCTATCAGGTTTTCAGTGAGAGACATGATATCTTGATAGTCAGCATATGCTTCATAGAGCTCAATCATTGTAAATTCAGGGTTATGGCGTGTAGAAATCCCTTCGTTCCGGAATACACGACCGATCTCATAAACTTTTTCTAAACCACCTACAATTAGGCGTTTTAAGTGCAATTCGATTGCAATTCGCATATATAATTCCATATCAAGTGCATTATGATGAGTAATAAATGGACGAGCAGCCGCACCACCAGCAATTGTATGAAGCATTGGTGTTTCTACTTCTAAATATCCAGCGTTATCTAGATAGTTGCGGATAGCACGGATAATTTTAGAACGTGCTATAAATGTTAGTTTGCTGTCTTCATTCGTCATAAGATCTAAATAGCGTTGGCGATAACGTTGTTCAACATCCTGTAAACCATGGAATTTCTCTGGCATAGGACGTAGCGCCTTTGTTAGGAATGTGAATTCCTCTGCCTTTACTGAAAGCTCCCCAACCTGTGTACGGAATACATTTCCTCGGATACCTACGATATCTCCCAAATCAGCTTGTTTAAATAATTCATACGCTTCTTCACCAACATGGTCTTGACGTACGTAGATTTGAATTTGGCCACCTAAATCCTGAATATGTGCAAAGCCAGCTTTTCCTTTACCGCGTTTTGTCATTATACGACCCGCAATAATAACCTCTTGCAGATTCTCTTCTAGCTGTTCTTTTGTTTGGTCTGCAAATTGCTCCTTTACTTCTGTTGACAAATGCGTACGCTCAAAACGGCTCCCAAATGGATCTTGTCCGTTCTCTAATATAGTCGTCATTTTTTGGCGTCTCACCAAAAGCTGGTCATTTAATTCTTCTATGTTTGACACTTGTTTCACTCCTTAAATAAATAGCGTTTACGTCCATAATATTTCTATTGTACACAATTTTAAAGCTGTAATCATCTGTTTCAGTTTATTTTCAACACAAGATTAGATAATTAATAATTCTAAAAATTAAAGGCCGTAAAATAAAAGCGTCTCTGTCAAAACTAGAGACGCCAACAATACCTTTATCTTAAATAATGAATTCTTTAGCTTCAGGAATGAAGAAATTGGACTCCGATTCTTCATACTCTCGTACAAGACCATTTAATAACGCGCGAAGCTCTGCTGCCGTTTCTGTTTGGTTAATAGCGTTCCGTGCTTTACCATTACCGCGAATCCCCTTCAAATACCATGAAGCATGCTTACGCATTTCACGAACTGCAATACCTTCTCCTTTTAATTGTAGAAGACGTTCAAAGTGAAGTAGACATACATCCATTTTTTCACGTACGCTCGGTTCTTCCTTTAATTCACCCGTTTCTAGGTATTGAACTGTACGATAAATCATCCATGGGTTACCCAAAGCAGCACGACCAATCATCACTGCATCTACACCTGTCGTTTCAAGCATACGTTTAGCATCCTGTGGTGTTTCTACATCACCGTTACCAAGAACAGGAATTTTCACGTTTTCCTTTACCTGACGAATGATATCCCAATTCGCCTTCCCTTCGTACATTTGTACACGGGTACGACCATGAACTGCTACCGCTGATGCTCCAGCACGCTCAACAGCCTGGGCATTTTCAATAGCGAAGATATGCTCGTCATCCCAACCAATTCGCATTTTTACGCTAATAGGTTTTTTCACTGCATCCACCACAGCCGCTACCATTTCATACACTTTATTGGGATCTAATAGTAACCGTGCTCCCGCTTCACATTTAATAATTTTATTAACAGGGCATCCCATATTGATATCAATAATATCAGCGGTTGTATTTTGATCTACATACTTAGCTGCCTCTACTAACGTTTCTTTATCTCCACCAAAAATTTGCAGTGACAGGGGATTTTCACGTTCATCGATATAAAGCATACCTAATGTTTTTTCGTTTTTTTGAACAATGCCCTTATCACTAATCATTTCAGCATATACGAGCCCTGCTCCAAATTCCTTTACGGTTAAGCGGAAAGCAGAATTACAAATTCCAGCCATTGGAGCTAATACAACACGGTTGTCCATGACAATATCGCCAATTCGAAAGGGCTTCTCTGTTGTTTGACTCAACGTTGTCTTCCTCCTATATAGGCATGTACCTATTTATCCTTAATTAAAAATTTTATATAAAGCGCCTACCTAATTCACTGTAAGAGGTTCGTTAGTTGGCTTCCACAAGCTGATACCTTCACTCTCACAGTCCATCTGTTGCAATAAATGATGTGCTTGTTGTAGCTGACCTCCGAATGGCGTTGGAGTAATCTCTACTAATGGCACTAAGACGAAAGCTCGCTCATACATTCTTGGGTGAGGAACAATTAGGTTCTCTGTTTCAATATTTTCGTGATTGTAAAGTAAAATGTCAAGGTCGATAATTCGTGGACCCCAACGAAATTCTCGCACACGTCCTAGTTCCTGTTCAATTGATTGGCAAATCTTCAGCATTTCAGTAGATGATGCATCGGTTTTGAGATGAACAGCAATATTCAAAAAATCTGCCTGATCTGTATAGCCTACTGCTGCCGTTTCATAAACCGACGAAACACGAACAACCTCAATGTTCACCTTCTCTCTTAAGAGAGCAATAGCCTTTTGAAGGTTTTCATATCTCTCACCCATATTTGTACCTATTGATAGATAGACATCTTTCATTAAAAATCACCTCTCGTTACTTCAACAGACACTTCTTTGTAATAGCCATGAATTGGTGGGTCTGGCTTGATCAGTTCTACACGGACACCTTTTACTTTTTCGGGGTAGGTTGTTAAGATCACGTTTGCTATTTTTACAACAAGTGCCTCAATAAGCTTAAAAGGTTCTCCTTCAACAATATCACGGCACACTGCATAGACCTCTGCATAATTTACTGTATAGGCTAGATCATCTGTTTCTCCAGCCATGGTCATATCTACAGCCAGCGAAACATTTGCTCGAAAACGTTGACCAAGAGTTGTTTCTGCCGCTAATACGCCATGGTAACCATAAAACTGCATATCCTTTAAATGAATGTAATCCATTATGCCTCCTCCTTATACAGTCGCTTTCCTACTAACACATCCGCCATATGTGCTGCGCGTGCCATTTCCTTTACATCATGAACACGTATCATATGACAGCCCTTTTCAATTCCATAAACTACCGTTGCTCCCGTGCCTTCAAGACGTTCATCCACAGGTAGCTTCAGCACATTACCAATCATAGATTTACGTGATGTTGCTAAAAGTACAGGGTAGCCCATCTCCACTAAATCCTCTAAGTGTTGCATCATGGCTATATTATGCTCAGTATTTTTGGCAAAGCCAATGCCAGGATCTAGGATAATATGATGATCAGGAACCCCTGCTTGATGTGCGATAACAATACTTTTTTCTATGTCTGCCTTTGCCGATGCCCAAAAATCAACACCATAATCCAAATTTTCACGATTGTGCATTAAAATTATTGGAACATGTAAATCAGCAGCAACCTGTGCAATTTCCGGTTCAGCTTTTGCTCCCCAAATATCATTTATCATATGTGCTCCTGCCTCAATGGCCGCTCGCGCTACATTTGCTTTATACGTATCCACCGAAATAATGGCATCTACTTCTTTCAGCAATGCTTGTATAACAGGTACAATACGTGCAATTTCTTTTTCATCTGAAATACGCTCGTAACCTGGACGTGTAGACTCTCCGCCTACATCAATTATTTTAGCCCCATCAGCCACCATTTTTTTTGCTTGAGCTACCGCAGCTTCGACACTGTTGAACTTTCCTCCATCAGAGAAGGAATCTGGTGTAACATTTAGAATACCCATTATAAAGGTTTCTTTCGTAAAATCTAATGGAATACCATTAATCGTTAATGGTTTCATATATTTTTCTAGCATAAAAACGCTCCTTCTATCGTTGCTCCACTTCTTGAGCAAATGCATCATGCAAACGCATATAAACAGGTCCTCTATTACCTAATAATTGCTGGTTCTCTACGTTAATGATTGGTACAAGCTCCTGCACAGAATTGGTAATAAAGCATTCCGTACTTTGTTGTAAATCTTCCTTCCTATAAAAGCCTTCGCTTACCTCAATACCCAGGGCATTGGCTTTCTTAATAACCCAAGCTCGAACAATGCCAGGTAGTATACCTGTTTCCAAGGAAGGCGTATATAGTATATCATTTTTTACCCAAAAAACATTTGAGGTCACACCTTCAGCAACGTAGCCTGCTTCCGTTAAAAAGAAGCCTTCTTGTTCCGCCAATGATGGTAGCTCAAAACGCCCCAGCACATTGTTGCCAAAGTGATGTGATTTAACTCGCAGCCCTTGTTCAGGTGAATTACGTGGTGTAGTAAGCCATTGAGCAGTCTTTTCAGTTCCACGAGGTGTATCCTGTAATTCCTTACGAAAGAGAATGACGTTGGGTGTTGTGTATTCTGTTGGCTGTAAACCAATATTATGTTCACCTGCTGAAACATTAAGGCGGAAATAGCCATCCTGACCGCCGGCTTGTTGATTTAATTGTTGCACAACCTCCAGTAATACACTTTCAGGATAGGTAAGATGAATGCGATATTGCGATAGAGCCTGCTGTAATCTTTCCATATGTGCGTCCCATCCAAATACTTGTCCTTTATATGTTCGGAATGTTTCAAAGAAGCCCAAACCATATAAAAAACCGTGGTCAAAGGGGGAAATCCGCAGATCCTTTTCTGCCATATAGCTTCCGTTTATCCAGCACCGCATCTATTTCACTCCTTCTACGTACATTTCTATAAATTGACGCAGGAGTTTTTTTCCTTGCTCAGTCATAATAGATTCTGGGTGATATTGTACGCCCTCTATTGGATAATCCTTGTGACGAAGTCCCATAATTTCTCCCTCTTCTGTCCAAGCGGTTACTTCTAGGCACGTCGGTAGCGTCTCTTTTTCGACAATAAGAGAATGATAGCGAGTAGCTTGAAATGGGTTTGGCATAGCTTTATGTAAACCAACTTCAGCATGTAATACAGGGGATGTCTTCCCATGCATAAGGCGCTCAGCTCGGATTACCTGGCCGCCAAACACTTGTGCAATAGCCTGATGTCCAAGACATACTCCTAAAATCGGAATATTTCCCGCGAAATATCGGATAATGTTCAGACTTTCACCAGCCTCATTTGGGCTACACGGCCCCGGTGAAATAACTATCATATCAGGTGCAAGTTGTTCGATGTCCTCTATTGTTAATACATCATTTCGTTTTACTATTATTTCATGTCCAAATTCCCCCAAATATTGTACGATATTATAAATAAATGAATCATAGTTATCAATCATTAAAATCATTTTGCTCGCTCCTCCGCCATTGCCTTAGCCTGCCACATTGCCTTCGCCTTATTTAAAGATTCCTGATATTCTCTTGCTGGAACAGAATCAATGACAATACCAGCCCCTGCCTGAATATGGGCAACCCCATCTTTTATAAATGCTGTACGGATTACAATATTAAACTCCATATCTCCGGTATAGCCGAGCCAACCAATAGAACCAGTGTATAGACCACGTCGCACAGGTTCTAACTCTTCGATAATCTCCATTGTACGTATCTTTGGTGCACCAGTAATAGTACCTCCTGGGAACATTGCACGGATAACATCAGCATTTGTTTTACCTTCTGCTATTTCTCCCCTAACATTCGATACAATGTGCATGACATGCGAATAGCGTTCAATGACCATAAATTCATCCACTTCTACTGTTCCATAGGTTGATACTCGTCCTAAATCATTACGCTCTAAATCTACTAACATCACGTGTTCTGCGCGTTCTTTATCATTGTCAATTAATTCTTGAGCTAATGCTAAATCTTCCGCTTCAGATTTCCCTCTTGGTCGAGTTCCTGCAATTGGTCTCGTCGATAACTCTTTACCCTGGCGTTTGACTAAAAGCTCGGGTGATCCAGAAACAACTGCAAAATCTGGAGCTTCCATATAAGCCATATAAGGTGACGGATTAAAGGCTCGTAATGCCTCATATACATCCATCGCTGTCGCACTTAGATTTTTGGATTGACGAACTGATAAATTAACCTGAAAAACATCACCTTCCGCGATATAGGTTTGTATTTTCTTCACCGCCGCCTCAAATTCAGTCCCTGCGAATGACACAAGCAATTCACTCTCGTCATTGTCTACTTCTATAGCATTTGTTTTTTCAAATTTGCGCGTAGCTAATCCATCTTGGGCTGCAACTTGCCAATTAGTAGCCCACTCATCTAGGTCAACAACACAATCTTCTAGCTTCATTAACGTGACCGTATTGCTTTTCACATCGTGTACTGCCCAGCAATCAAACAGATAAAAGAAAATATCGGGTATATGCAAATCATCTATAGCTGTATTGGGAAGCACTTCTATATTGCGCGCATAATCATATGTCACAAATCCAATTGCCCCCCCCTGAAAGATTGGAAGCTCCGCATTATAAGAAACTTGATAATCCGCCACGAGCTCTTCTAGTAACGCAAGAGATTCACCTGGTAAAACTTCACTTCTACCGTTTCTCCAATTTACTAAAAGTCCGTTCTCTACTGCTTGTGCAGTTGCTAATGGATTCCAAGCTGCTATTGTAAAATGACCACCCCGTCCACTTTCTAAAAAGACATGCGAATGTTGTGTCTCTGTTTGCTTTTTATAACTATAAAAAAATGAATCTGCATCCATCTCTACTGTTTTCGTCAGAATTGTCTTCAAGTTAGTTTTCCCCTTTTAAATCATATGATGTGATTCCATCTTAACTTGAATATTACTTAGAAGCGAATATTTTTATAAGGCTCTATGAAATTCTAAGCGCACTAAAAAAGACCCCTCATCATGTAGGAGTCTTTTTGTATTAACTTATATTAGTCTTCAAATTGATAGAGAGGTGTTGATAGGTAACGTTCACCATTAGAAGGCACAATAGCAAGCACATTCGAACCCTTACCTAAACGTTTTGCAGCTTCAATGGCAGCATAGATTGCAGCGCCAGATGAAATACCACATAAGATACCTTCTTCACGCGCTACTTTACGAGCTACCTCAAAAGCTACCTCGTTTTCAACAGGGAATACAGAAGAATAGATATCTGTATCTAAAACTGTCGGCACAAATCCTGCTCCAATCCCTTGAATTTTATGTGGACCCGGTTGACCACCCGAAAGAACAGGTGAATCTTTTGGTTCTACAGCGATAATTTCAATTGTTGGATACTTTTCTTTTAATACGGAACCAGCACCTGTAATAGTACCACCCGTACCAACCCCAGCTACAAATGCATCTAGCGTTAAGCCATCAAATGCTTCAACAATTTCAGGACCTGTAGTTAGACGGTGAATAACAGCATTCGCTGGATTTGTGAATTGTTGTGGCAGGAAATAGCCATGCTCTGCAGATAATTCTTCCGCTTTAGCAATCGCGCCTTTCATCCCTGCTGGTCCAGGAGTTAAGACAAGCTCCGCACCATAAGCACGAAGTAGGTTTCGACGCTCTAGACTCATTGTTTCTGGCATTACTAAAATTGCTTTATAGCCTTTAGCAGCAGCAATCATCGCAAGACCAATACCTGTGTTGCCAGACGTCGGCTCGATAATCGTACCACCAGGCTGTAACGTTCCATCTTTTTCTGCCGCTTCAATCATTGCTAAAGCTAAACGGTCTTTCACTGAGCTTCCCGGATTAAAATACTCTAATTTTACATAAACAGTACCTTCATTTTCACTTGTTGCATGATTTAATTTAACGATTGGTGTTTTACCAACTAATTCAGCTATTGAGTTTGCTAATCTACTCATTTAATAATCCACTCCCAATCCCTACTATTTTTATAGGTTTTACTTATTTTGTATTTTATCAATTTTTCCATTCGATTGTCAATAAATAAAACTTGTATTTTCAGAATATTTATCTACCGTCAGTGGATAGAATATTTTACAGTCAATCAAACATCGAACAAAGATAAAAAGAATCTACAACATTTGTCGGGTAAGTCCATTCTGATGACTTCAAATGTCTGCAAGTTGTTTCAGACTCATGCTACCCGCAAACAACTTGCAGATTCCTCTATTTATTATTTTTCTTTTTTAGATTCTCCATAATACCACGTAGCATTAAATTCAGACCAAAACGCTTCTGGTGTAACAGATTGTGGCAACTGCTCTAAAGCCAATTCACGCTCGATATGTTCTTTCACATCGTCATATGTAAAGGATTGTCCCTCTAAAATCTCTTGCACCTGAACAATGCCATAATGACCATTATCTAACTTAAAGGCTTTACTTACCTCATTAACCTTTGTAGACTTCACAGCATTAATAATGGCAGGGTCCACGTTTTCCTGATTTTCCGTCAGGAAACCAACATCTCCCCCTAGGCTTGCCGAAGCACTGTCTAAGGAAATCTCGCGGGCTAGCACTGAAAAATCAGAGCCATTTTTTAACTCACCCAACGCCTCATCAGCAGCTTTCTTGGCGTCAACCTCGATAAAATTGGTACGATAGCTTGTTTTTGTATTGTAAAGTCCCTGATTTTCCTCATAGTACTTTTCAATACTCTCTTCATTTATCACTACATCTTTCGTGAGTACCTTATCTAAAATAAGTTGTGAACGAATTTTTTGGCGAAGTTGCTCCGCAGTAAGGTTTTGCATCGCTGTATCAAATTTATCTTGAGCAGAGCGCATTAAGGCTAACTCGAGATCAATTTCTTGATCAGTAACTTTTATTTTATATGTCTTTGCAGCCTTTTCCATTACAGTTTCATTGACTAAACTTTGTAGGGTTTCTTTGCCATATCGTTCTTCCATAGCAATCATCCACTCTTGTCGCGTGATAACATCCCCGTCAATGGCAGCGACTTGTTCGTCGCTACCAATCTCCTGACCTTTATTTGGGATGACCCATCCAATGAACCATAAAATATTACCTAATAACAATATGGCAATGACAGCCAAAGCTGGTTTGGTTTTTAAACGGCGCTGTAATAAAGGGGTTTGGTTTGTTGTTGCAGTGGCAGAAGGTCGTCTATTACGATTTGAGCTCATCAATAAACCCTTCTAACTCTTCTTTTGAAAAATGATAGGTCTCTAAGCAGAAATGACATTGTGCATCAGCACTGCCATCCTCTTCAATCATTTCTTTAATTTCTGCTATTCCTAGACCTAAAATTGCTGCACCAAACCGTTCTTTTGAACATTGACATTTAAATTCAACTGGCATGGAATCTAAAATTTGTAGATGTCCATTGCCTAATACAGCTTCTAAAATTTGCTCCGGTGTAAAGCCTTTTTCAATCATTTTCGAAACCGGCTCTATTGTAGCAAGATGTTGTTCGATTTCATTAATTGTTTCTTCTTCACAACCTGGCATTAATTGTAGAATAAATCCCCCTGCTGCAAGAATAGTGTTGTCCGGATTAACCAATACACCCAAACCAACTGATGAAGGTACTTGCTCAGATGTAGCGAAATAATAAGTAAAATCTTCAGCTATTTCACCTGAAACAATGGGCGTTTGACCCGAAAACATATCTCGTAAACCAAGGTCCTTAACGATTGTTAGAGCTCCTTCAGTTCCAACACCTGCTCGAACATCCAGCTTACCCTGCTCGTTTAAATCGAAATGAACATGAGGATTCGTGACAAATCCACGTACTTCTCCATGTGCATTACTATCGATTACCATTGGACCAATCGGACCATTACCCTCAATCTTAATAGTGATCTTCTCTTCACCTTTTAACATAGCACCCATCATGACAGCCGCCGTCATTGAGCGTCCTAGAGCCGCTGATACTACTGGCCATGTATCGTGACGACGTTGCGCTTCTGCAACCGTTGCTGTTGTACGAGCAGCAAACACACGAACCTGTCCATTAAATCCTAAACCTCTAACTAAATAGTCCTTCATAAATGAAATGTCCCTCATTTCTTATTGGTTACGTTTATATAGTTTATATAAACCCTTTAGCGTTAAAAACGGATCCACAACATCAATAATTTGCGTTTCCCCTGCAATTAGATTTGCTAATCCACCTGTAGCAATTACTAATGGTTCCTCTTTACTTTGTCCCTTCATCCGATTAACAATGCCCTCAACTTGTCCTACGAAGCCATAAAAAATTCCGGCCTGCATGGCGGAAACGGTTGTTTTTCCTACAATATGTGCAGGTCTTACTATTTCAATACGAGGCAATCTAGCAGCCTGCGTATAAAGTGCCTCTGTAGAAATGGTAATACCTGGGGCAATAGCACCACCCATGTAATCGCCTTTTTCGTTTAAATAGCAGTAGGTTGTTGCTGTACCAAAATCAACTATAATACAAGGTGCTTTATATAAGTCTAAAGCTGCTATCGCGTTGACAATACGGTCAGAACCAACCTCGCGAGGATTTTCGTATTTAATATTCAAACCTGTTTTGACACCAGGACCCACTACTAGAGGTTTTTTTCGAAAATACTTTTGACACATTGCCTCTAATGAATACATAATCGGTGGCACAACTGAAGATATAATAATGCCCGTTACTTGTTCAAATGAAATACCTGCATGATTAAAAAACGAAAGAACTTGCATAGCATATTCATCTTCTGTTTTATAAAGGTCTGTCACCATACGCCAATGGAAGGCTAATTGTTCTTTTTCATCATACACACCTAACACAATATTAGAATTCCCTGCATCTAGAACTAAAATCAAGGTTGACACCCCCATATCATCATTGTAACTTTCGTCAACCTACTGTTACAACTTACATTATCCATCTAACTTGAAGTTAAAACACTTTAGAAAATGATACCATACTTTTTATCCGAGGAAATAGTATTCCAGCCTTCTTTAAAAAAGAGCATCCTTAGTTAGGACGCTCCTTAAAAAATTATTTGAAATTAAATTTTTCCGGATCTGGACCACAGCGTAATCCGTCATTTAAAGCATCCAATTGAGTCATTTCATCATCTGTTAATGCAAAGTCAAAAATATCAAGGTTTTCAATCATACGAGTTTCTGTCATCGTTTTCGGGATGGTTACAACGTTATGCTGTACATCATAGCGTAATACGATTTGAGCAGGCGTTTTACCATACTTAGATGCTAACTCTTGAATCAATGCTTCCTCCAATAATGCGCCGTTCATTAAAGGAGACCAAGCCTCTACTTGGATACCCTTGTCTGTACAATAAGCACGCACTTCCTCTTGTGTTAAATGAGGATGGAATTCAATTTGATTAATAACAGGGACAACTGTAGCTTCTTTCAAAAGATATTCTAAATGATGTACATGGAAATTACTAACACCAATTGAACGCACACGGCCATCTTGATATATTTTTTCGAGTGCCTTATAGACATCCAAATAATTTGTGTCAATGCCTGGCCAATGCACTAAGTAAAGATCCAAATAGTCTAACCCTATCTTCTCTAAACTGCTATCATAAGCAGCAAGTGTTTCTTCATAGGAAAGTCCATCGTTCCAAACTTTAGATGTTATAAATAATTCTTCACGAGTTACCAAACCTTCTTCAATGGCTGCTCTTATACCCCGTCCAACACTTTCTTCATTACGATATACTTGTGCCGTATCAATGCTTCGATAACCTTTCGCAATAGCCGTTTTTACTGCTTCAGCTAAATCCTCACCTTCCGGAACACGAAATACACCGTAACCAACCAAAGGCATTTTAAGTCCATTATTCAATGTTACAGTTCCCATGCGCAAACACTCCTATCGATTTTTATTTACAAATACATCTTGTCTACATCATAAGTGCAGAGTCACATGTAGCTATCTTTCACTAATATCCTAATGCTTCTTCATAATAAAAGGCAAAGAAAAAGGCTGTTTACTCATTTTACAGTAAACAGCCTTTTCAATTTATTCACGTTTTTCGTCGATACCCTTAGGTGTATCATTAGATTCCTTGCCTTCTTTTGCAAGGTCTAAAGTTGTTGGATTTGGGTCTTTACTTAAAAGCTCTTTTTCAACAACTGGTTCACCAATCGTATCTAACGTTGGCTTCGCTTCCACTTTCGGAGTGTTATTCCCCTCAACGATAGCCTCTGGTTCTGGTAAAACACCATGATCACGCAAATGCTCGATTTCCTGCGCATTTAATGTTTCTTTCTCCATTAATGTGTTAGCGATTAAATCAAGTAACTCACGTTTCTCTGTCAGAATACGTTTTGTACGCTCATATTGCGTATCGATAATTTTTTGCATTTCTTTATCAATTTCATAAGCTATTGAATCAGAGTAATTTTGGTCAGAATTAAAGTCGCGGCCAAGGAATACATTTCCACCCTGACTTGAACCGAATTGCATTGCACCAAGATTTTCACTCATTCCATATTCAGTAACCATTGCACGAGCGATACTTGTAACCTTTTGGAAATCGTTATGTGCCCCCGTAGAGACTTCACCAAGAACGATTTCTTCAGCTACGCGACCACCAAGCAGTCCTGCAATACGGTCTAAAAGCTCTTGTCTTGTTGTAAAGAAACGTTCTTCCTTCGGTAACATAATGGCATATCCACCCGCTTGACCGCGTGGAACAATTGTTACTTTGTGAACTGTATCTGCTTCATCAAGCTCTAGACCCACAACTACGTGACCAGCTTCATGGAAGGATACAAGTTTTTTCTCTTTGGCTGAATATACTCGGCTCGCTTTAGCTGGACCAGCGATTACACGGTCAGAAGCTTCATCGATATCTGCCATATTAATGGTACGTTTACTTTTACGAGCTGCTACAAGTGCGGCCTCGTTAAGTAAGTTTTCTAAATCTGCACCTGAGAAACCTGGCGTACGTTGTGCAACTGCTGCTAAATCAACTGTATCTGCTAAAGGCTTATTTCGTGCATGTACCTTGAGAATCGCCTCACGTCCTTTTACATCAGGATGTCCTACTGTAATTTGACGGTCAAAACGACCTGGACGTAATAACGCTTTATCTAAAATATCTGGTCTGTTTGTCGCAGCGATGATAATAATACCCTCGTTTGCTCCGAAACCATCCATTTCAACTAACAACTGGTTCAGTGTTTGTTCACGCTCGTCATGACCCCCGCCTAGACCAGCGCCACGTTGACGACCTACTGCATCAATTTCATCTATAAAGATGATACATGGTGCATTTTTCTTTGCATTTTCGAATAGGTCTCGGACACGTGATGCACCGACACCGACAAACATTTCTACGAAGTCAGAACCTGAAATAGAGAAGAAAGGAACGCCTGCTTCGCCCGCCACCGCACGTGCAAGTAATGTTTTACCTGTACCTGGAGGACCTACAAGTAAGATACCTTTTGGAATACGCGCACCAATTTCTGTGAATTTTCGATGGTCTTTTAAGAAGTCTACAACTTCTACAAGCTCCGCTTTCTCTTCATCAGCACCTGCTACATCTGTAAAACGAACCTTTTTCTTTTGGTCATCATAAAGTTTAGCTTTACTTTTACCAAAGCTCATCACTTTATTACCGCCACCTTGAGATTGGCTCATTAGGAAGAAGAACAAGAAAATGATGATAATGAAAGGAATAATCCCTGTAAAGAATTGAATCCATCCGCTCGTTTCTGGCGCCGCTAAATATTTAATATTACTATTTTTTTCCTTAGCAGCCTCATCAATGCGATCCATTAATGATTGGTTATCGCGAGGGATATTCACTGTAAAGCTTTGACCCTTTTCATAACCTTTCAATGTACCTTCAACGACGTAAACTGATTTATCAGGTTGAATTGTAGCACTTGTTATTTCTTTCTTATCTAGAGCTTGTTGGAACTCATGATAAGTTAACTCTTTCGTTGGTGACTTACCACCATTGAAAGTACCAAAAATACCGATAATCACTAGGAAAATCAGTAGATAGAATATGGTATATCGAAATATTCGATTCATCTCCAGCCTCCTCATTACAAACAGAAAAATTATAAGTAAAATCTTAACATATCATGATTTCATCATACAACGAAAAGCCCTACTTAAAAAATGTTTCGTTCATTTTTTGCTATTATCAAAACAGTTTTTAGGCCATCTTAATACATCCCAGCGTAATTGTACCTGTTCCATAGGCTCGAAATAGCTGAACATTGTGTCAAGATTTCGAATTATGTTAACCATAACGAAAAACATATGACTGCGCTGGAGGCCATAACTTTTAAAGCTGGTGGTTTTCTATCTTAAAATGAATACACTTCAGGTTTCAAGATACCAATATAAGGTAAATTACGATATTTTTCAGCGTAATCTAAACCATATCCAACCACAAAGCCGTCCGGAACTTCAAAACCAACATAATCTGCCGATAGGTTCACTTTTCGACCTGATGGTTTATCAAGTAAAGTAACAATTTTAATTGATTTTGCTTTACGATATTTAAATAAATCTACTAGATAGCTTAACGTTAAACCGCTATCGATGATGTCTTCGATAATTAATACGTCACGCCCTTCAACACTCGTATTTAAATCCTTTAAAATTTTTACTTCTCCAGATGACACGGTAGCATTACCGTAGCTAGAAACATCCATAAAATCTAGCTCAATGAAAGAATCGAAACGTTTCATGAGGTCTGTCATAAATGGCATTGCTCCTTTAAGTACACCAACAGCTAATGGGAAAGCATCTTTGTATTCCTCTGTTAATTGTGCACCTAGATCTGCAATTCTTTCTTGCAATTGTTCTTCTGTAATCATAACTTTTTCGATGTCATTTTGTAACATATCGATTCCTCCTCGTGATGTATCAACAAATCTTCAACCAATTACGGTGAAATATTTTACAAAGACCTTAGTCTACGATGAGCACTGTATCATCGTTTGGTTGCGGAGTGGTTGAAAAAAACATTCCCATACGCACACCAATTACCGCTACCACCTCATCAGACTGAGAAATCAGTAACGGCCAGCTATTCCGCTCATTTAAAGGAATCTTTTCATCTATAAAAAGGCGAGATAAGCGTTTTGGCTGATCCATTCCTTTTAACAGCATTCTGTCTCCATCCTTGCGTGCTCGAATATAGAGCGGAAGGTGGAGTTTGCTAGCGTTAAAATAAAAAAGTTGTGCAGTATCCGTTATCAATTCGGACGATAAATCGTGCAACTTGACTACGCATAAGCGTTCACCATTCATCAGTGTTGTCCACCCATTAGCAGCCGAAATAATTATTTTTTCAGAAGAAGCATGGTCCTCTGTTGAACTATTCTTCCGAATTATTAATTTTCCGTAACGGCGAACTGCAAGGAAATCTTCAGGCAAGTGAATTTCAGCATACCCTGCTGTCGTATCACAAAGCTTTAAAATTGAAGTCAATAAAGCATAACTTTGTATCGTATTTGAATCTTTGTAAAGATAGTTTAATAGTATTAAAATGAGCCTCCTTTGTAAAGCAAGTGGTACCAATTGAAAAGCCTCAATTTCCATGCTATATGTATTTTCGTTACTTCTTTTAATGGTTTTGGAAAATACATCTTGGGCTAATGTCATTAAAAAGGCATTGTCTTCTTGCAATTGCGATGTAAAATGAGTCACCTGCTCGGTCACTCTCGGGTTTTCTGCTTCAAGTAAAGGCACCACATGATGTCTAAAACGATTTCGTACATAAGTATCTTTTGAATTACTGGCATCCTCTCGATAATTTAAACCTTTTCTAAGTAAATATTCCCCTATTTCAGTCTTTGTAACCGTTAAAAACGGACGAATTAATGTTTTTCCTTCAAAATGTCGTTGAGGGCGTATGCCTTGCATGCTATTCATTGTTGCATTTTTTGTCAGGGCCATTAATACTGACTCCAGTTGGTCATCCGCATGATGTGCAGTTACAAGCTTATTAGCATTCGTTTCGTACAAGACTTCTTTAAAATATCGATACCTTTCTCTACGGCATATTAGCTGTATATTGCCATTCTCCTTTGCAAGTATTGTTGGTATGGAGATCGCTGTGGCATGTAAATAAACGCCATTATCATCACAATACTTTTGTACAAATGCTCTATCTTCCGCAGAAGCTTCTCCTCTCAGCATATGGTCAACATGTACTGCTTCCACCCGAATGTTCCAGTGCTCTTTTGTTTGAACAAAATAATGAAGTAAAGCCATAGAATCTACTCCCCCCGAAACGGCGATGAGAAGATGGTCGTCTTGCTGTAATAATTGCTCTTTTTCAATAAATGTCTTAATCTTTAATTCAAATGACAAACGCTTCTCCTCCCCTTTTCGATAACATAAAAGATGATTAACTCACAGAATATTGAGCTGGTCTAAATACAGCCCATGTAGGTACAACATGTGTCACCTCTAACATGAGTACTGTACAATCATCTTCTATTTCAAAATAATCTTGGAATGACTGCATAATCGTTGTTAGTTTTTCTTGTATAGTATTATTTGTACTGGCTACCTGCTGTGCATAGGCTAAAAATGTCTCTTCTTGTTCATCCCAGTCAGCAACACTAGAAAACAGGCCATCTGAATGCATTAAAATGACATCACCAGCTTTTAGCTTTCTTTTTTCAGCCTCAACTGCAGAAATAGATAAAAAACCTACAGGTGCTGCATTGCTTTCAACCTTTATGATTTCCTTCCCTCGTAAAATATAGGTCGACATTCCCCCAGCCTTCCACGACCATAAATCACCATGCTGTAAATCAACTAGTGCAAAATCAAGGGTTGCATACATATCATCCTGTTGCTTTAACGACATGACATAATGCAACGTATGCATTGCGGTTTCAGGATTCATATTGTAATTAAGGCACTCTCGCATTAAATGTATTAATTTTCTACTTTCATGTTGCGCTTCTTTACTTTGCCCCATACCATCAGATAACAAAATGGCAAAAAGTCCTGGATGCAACTGAAAAAGCGCGTGTGAATCCCCAGAATACAAGGTCGCATCTTTAGACATGCTATATATATCATACTCTACTTCAAAGCTAATAGCTGACCTAAAGCATATTTGAATATGTCGAAAAGGTATTTCACAAGCCACCACTTTTTCAATTTCAAATGGTTCATTAAAAATTTCGTAAAGAATCGGCAAAATCATCCGTTCAGCTAATGTCGTATCTTTTTCCCAATCGACCCGCGCTGGCGCCAAAGCACAAACTATCTTTCTAGCTCCTGGCTTATTGTTAAGTACATCAAGCTGAAAGCATTCAATATGGGCATCCTTTAAGCGTTCAATAATATCCTTTTCAACACTTACAAAAGAGACCGTATCCTCCTTCATTTCAGCAATTAACTGGTTTAAATGATTACTCATATCACGAAGCTGTAGTGCAATCATTTTTTTCCCATGAAAGTACTGCCCGTTAATGCGTTCTCTGTATAATTCAGTATCTAACTCCTCAAAAATCTTTGTCGATTTCACGCATTTATAGCGCATTTGTTCTTCTACACGATGAATGGCTGATTCCTTGCCTACTCCCTTCATATGAAACCAGTCTGTCATCAGCTTGTCCATCCCATTATTTTGTGCTCCCCAGCAATGATCATAGCGGAAACAGCTTAAACATGTATTCATCGGGGATACTTCCTTCGCTTCCTCAACGGGTGCGGTCATAAAACGCTCAAATACCAGCTCCTTCATAAATTGCACGAAATGCTGAAAATGTTCTAATTTATATGTGACGTGTTCAGTTAACCAATTTTGTCTTGCGATTAAAACCTCCTCCCGTTGTGGGAAGAGCTTGTCCCGCACCTTATCTGAATATTTTCTTGGGATGGTTAGGAAAAGAACGCTTCCAATGGCAATGGAAGTGAAATACACACTATCTAATGGCAATGTCGCATCATAAAATAAAAAAAACACACTAGGTAAGATACTCCCAATGGCAACACCGAATCTACCACCTTTAGCTCCCATACCTGCACATAGTCCTGTTAAGGTGGCAACAGATAGCATGCCGGTAAAGGAAAGCTTAGCAACACCAATGAGGGTTCCTAATACCGCTCCGATTACCGTTGCCAGCGGCACACTTCCAACTAATGCCCCAAAACAAATAAAAAGCTGCAATAAAAATATAGGAAGCGAAAAATAGCTAAACACAACTGCTTGCATCCCTGTAAGCATGGCAGCAAACACTACTAACCCTGACCCGAGCTTTTCGTAGGTCCAATGGCTTGTAAACCATTCATACGAGTTGACGAAAAGCACTTGCATAAATAGAGTCATAATTAAAGCTAGTGCCGCTTCACAGCCTACATAAAATTGTACAAGCACTGGTGGTAAGCCTTGATACATCGCCCCTTGCCACATAAATTGCACTAATAGAACCGCTAAAGAGACGGCAATACTTTGAGGTAGTCGCCAGTAACGGAAACGCATAATACATTCATACATAATAATTTGTAGTGCTAAAATAACGACCTGTCCAAAGCCTAGGAAAAAACAGCCCGCCAAACTTCCAAATAAAACAAATTTGGCATACTCCCTATACTTTGTTCGAATAATTGCCCAAAAAGGAACTGAGAATGGTACGGCCGCTTCAAATACAACGGATTGAGCCAAAAAAAAGGATGTTAAAAAAAATAGGGAGCCTATGAAGATTTGCTTCTTTTTGATCCCTAACTTTCGGTCGTCTACATCTGCTGTATTATACCAATCAATACTTGTCATTTAATTATCCCCTTTCCCGCACTTTTGGCTATTATAAAGAATTATGCACGGAAAGATTGTCTGACGTTGGCATAAAAAAATATAAACATTTCGACGAATACGTATACATAAATACGTAAATTGGCAACAATTACCTTTATAATTGTCGGTCAATTTGAACCTACGTGAAGTTATCTGTCCCTGACAATACAACAGATTTCATCGACCTTTTAAATAAAACCTTCTTAAATAGGCGTGCTATCTACTTTCTCCCAATGACGGCGATACAATTCTACTTAAGAACAAAAAATCCGCTAAAACAGCTATATATAGCTGACTCTGTCTTATATTGTTTAACCAATTTTATTGCAAATTATATTTTTTGATATTTTTTATTAATTTTCTTGACACTAGCGCCAATGGCTTGTATTATTTAACTTGTTGCTTAAACGACATGCGGAAGTAGTTCAGTGGTAGAACACCACCTTGCCAAGGTGGGGGTCGCGAGTTCGAACCTCGTCTTCCGCTCCATCAAAAATTGGCGGCCTAGCTCAGCTGGCTAGAGCGTACGGTTCATACCCGTAAGGTCGGGGGTTCGATCCCCTCGGCCGCCACCATAATAGGCCCCTTGGTCAAGTGGTTAAGACACCGCCCTTTCACGGCGGTAACACGGGTTCGAATCCCGTAGGGGTCATCTCAAATAGGCGTCTCAGAATGATATTCTGAGACGCCTATTTTTTACTCTATAATGTCGATGTGTCCAAGGTTTAACTATGTGACTAAGTATAAAATATGGCATACTACATATAAGATTGTATTTTTAGGAGGTTTATTTTCCTTGAGCGCATTAACTAAAGCTGCTTTAATTTGTGGAAGTGGCTCAATGATTATTCTTATTTCAATACTTATTAATTTACCATTTGTTATTCAAATAATGTTACTACTTTGCGGGCTCGCTGTGAGTGTATACGGAGTCTTTTTGCTTGTTAAAATGGTTGTTCATCCAGCAGAAAAAGTTTCCATTGCTCCTGCCGATGAAAAAGTAGTTACACCTATCAAAAAGAAAAAAGGACCTTCCTCAACTTTATAGGTCAATCCACTAAAAAGGGATTAGCTTCTTATCAAAGCTAATCCCAACTCTATATCATACACTTTTTCTACGATTAAAACAGTCAGCAAACTACCCTCTTCTAGCTCCGCGACCTCCGCGTTTTGACTCTGTAGCACGTTTAAGTGTTGCTAGACGTTCATCACTATCTTTTAAGAAGCGTGCCATTTTTTGCTCAAAATTTTCTTTTGGCTGGTGGCGGTCGTTACGATCGTTAGAGCGATTATCGCGACGTGGACGTGCTGGACGCTCTGGACGCTCTGGTCTCTCAGCTTGAGGCTTTGCTTTACGGATTGAAAGACCAATCTTTCCGTCCGCTTCAACATTCATCACTTTTACTTCAACTTCATCTCCAACTTTTAGATGCTCATTGATATCTTTTACATAATTGTCAGCAACTTCACTAATGTGAACTAAGCCTGTTTTGCCATCTGGCAGCTCAACGAATGCTCCAAAATTTGTGATTCCTGTTACTTTACCTTGTACCTTGCTGCCTACTTCAATTGACATAAAAAAAATGCTCCTCCTTAAAAATTAAGCGACTCTTTTGAGCCATGTAATCAATTTAATTAAACTTTTTACTGCAATAAGCTTCTCTTTTCATTATATATAACTAAAAAAGTGTGTCAACAATACATAGCTTTTCAGTCGTCTTTTTTATCTTCCTTATCTGGAATTATAAAAATAATCTCACCTTTTTCAGACAAGTAATACTCTTTTCTTAATAGTTTTGCGATATATTCATCATCCTGTAATTGTTTGATTTTTAGATTTAAAGAATCCTGTTCCTCTTTCAATTCAGAGAGATGCTGTTTCGCTTCTTCCTTTGATTTCTCTTTTATTGCTAATGTTTCGTGTTGGTTGGATAGCACATTTAAGAGAAGGGCGATAATAATGACTGGTACAATCGCAAAAAAGACGATACGACGCAATTTACGTTTTCGTGCCTGCTGCTTGCGATTTATAGCTTTATCCGTGTTACGGACATAGTCATTATCAAGCTTTGTAAAGTTCTGTTGTTCATCATTTGATGAATGACGTCTTGTCATGCCCGCACCTCCGAAAATTATTGTTGCTTTTTATTATACTTCAAATATCGTAACTTTTTTAAAAAAGTGTAGGACAAATACGAATAAATTTTGACAAAAGGTCTTATAACAATCATCACTATATTTAATAAAAATTGCAAAATATGTCGAATAACAGAGACGATGAAGCGCACAATGAACCAAAAGGGTCTCCATGTAATATTCACCAAAACTCTAGCTATGAAACGTAAAATAGTTTGAAAAAATGATTGATACAAAAAAATTCCGGCTATTTGCGCTAGCGGGTCGTATGCCCGCCATGCGCCGTCTTTTAGCCAAAATAATAAATAATATGTCAGCCCTCCAAGTAGAATCCATGTCAGTAATTCAAAAACCATCATCCACTTTCGAAGGCTTGACCTTTTTGGAGTTGAGAAAACAATAAGCCTTACGCTATCAATAATGAAACCAACTGCTATACCGCTCACAACCATGACAATTAATTGAAAGAATTGTTCACTAACAATCATCCAAATAATTTATGAAGGAAACCCTTCGAGAAGCCACTTTCCTCCTCGTCGTACTGTAAAGTTTTTACAGTTCCTTCAAGTGTCAATAATCCTTTGTCAACATCTAAATGAACGATATGCAGTTCCTCTCCACGGATTAACAAATGCCCTTGGGACGTCTTAATGAAAAACTCTTCCTGATCAAAGCGTTCAATTGATTTTACAGAAGTCATGTCCATTCTTTTACGATTACGAATCGTTAAAATATGCTCTCCAGATGGAATTGTGTAACGATTACTTTCTTGATGTAGCGTCATTTTTTTCCTCCTTTAGTCGTCCTAGCTTCTGTTCACTTTATGCGGACAACCATCAAAGCATGACAACTTTATTTAAGTTGTCTATTACTTTCATCCATAAATGGAAGCAGGAACAACATTAGGAGGTTAAAAAAGAAATTTATTCTTCATCATCTATAAATTCAGGCTCAATTTTTTCTAGTCTCTCTTCTTTCAAAATGGTAAACATTTTGGCTGCATCTTCTTTTTTCACTGTCTCACGTATTTCTTCTACACGTGCTGTTACTATTTTTTGACCAAATCGGATGGCCAGTTCATCTCCAGCTTTTACTGAACTGCTTGCTTTCGCTACCTTCTCATTGATAGTGATACGCCCCTGATCTGCCACCTCTTTAGCTAAAGTACGACGTTTGATTAAACGTGAAACTTTTAAAAATTTATCTAATCTCATAGTTCTTTCTCCCTTTCTAGTTGCTTCGCTTCATTCCAGAACCTATCTAATTGATCTAAAGTAAAGTCAGCAAATGATTTTCCACTTGCCTTTACTTGAGCTTCCACATAGCCAAATCGTCTAGCAAACTTTTCATTGGCATGCAGGATTGCCTCTTCTGGAGATAATTTATAGAAACGTGCTAAGTTCACTAATGTAAATAATACGTCCCCAAATTCATCAAGTCTGGATATACTAGAGCCATTCGTCACTTCATGGCGAAATTCCTGCCACTCCTCCGCAAACTTATCCCATGCACCTTCTACATCCGGCCAGTCAAAGCCTACTTTGGCAGCTCTATTTTGATAATTAAAGGCTGTCTGTAGCGCCGAGGACGCCCTATACTCCCCGTCTAATAGTGGTTTATCAGTCATGCCCTTTTCTTCAGCCTTTATAGCCTCCCAATTGGCTACAACACCATCAGCATCTTCCACTGTAACATCTCCAAAGACATGTGGATGGCGACGAATCATCTTCTCACTAATAGAAGCTAAAACATCTTCAAGCGTAAAGTAACCTTGATCTTCACCTATTTGTGCATGTAAAAACACCTGTAAGAGCACATCACCAAGTTCCTCAATCATTGCAAAATCGTCTTCAGCGTCTACTGCAGCTAAATATTCATGTGCTTCTTCGAGTAAATATTTTTTTAAGGACTCGTGAGTTTGCTTTTGGTCCCATGGACAGCCATTCGGACCTCTTAATGTTGCAATAATCGTACGGAATGTTGTCCAATCTCTTAAAGCCTCTTCCTGTGAATTTACAGGTGGCACATAGACTGTTGTTAAATTATTAACCTCCACACTTTGATCGAGCTCATAGAGTGGTACAGTAACAATTTTTTCTTCCGAAGATCCCGCAGCCGTCACTACTGTCACTGGGTACTCGTCATCATATTTCTCCATCAAAGTTAGCTTTACTTCTGAAGCACTAAATGTATCGTACACTTGGGCAATTAAGATATGCTGACGCATATTAATGTCATGCATGGAAAAGCTAGTGCCATCTAGCAATTGAAAACCTTCAATCGGATCAATTTTCAATGCACCAAATATAGGATCCAAGAAACTCTGTCCACCTTCTATAACAAGATTGAAAGTTCCCTCATTCGCTGCTTCTATAAGCAATTGGACTGTTTGTTCGGCAACCAATGGATGACCTGGTACGGCGTACATAATATCCTCTATTGCGGTAGCTGCTATAAGTGATTCTGCAATTTCGGCATACACTGGTTGGAATGCGTCATGTTTTTCATATACTTTGTCAAAGCTTTCAAACGTTATACCTTCTGCCGCTAATTCCTCTAGTACCGGATGATCAACTGTACGAACAAAAAATTTTTTTGCAGCTTTTAATTTTTTATATACGCCCATCTGCAACTGATTAAAATCACCTGCACCTAGACCAATAATAGTTAAAGTATTCAATATTTCCACCTACTTCTTTGAATTTAACCATAGTTGGTAAACAGCCATCCTACGTCCAAACGGCAGTAAATACCACTCTTTTTCTACTAAAACTCGTTTCTTCGCAATCATTGTAAGCATAACAAACGCCCCCAAGCCTACAGCTGTAAATCCTGCGATCACAGCCACTGAACGTGGTGACAGTAAATGGCCTAAAAAAGCCGATACCAGCTGTAGCCATACTAATACGACCACTGCCATACTTATTGATGCGAGCCCCACTTTTTTATAAAATTCTTTGGATGCTAATTGAATACCAGTTATTGTTTTTAAATAAACAATAAGCAAGAATGCTGTTACTAATAATCCAATATCATTTGCAATAGCTGCTCCTAATACACCAAGCCAGCCTATCAAACGAACATTTAATATAATTTTTAACACAAATCCTATCATTAAGAATAATGCTGGCTTCTTTAATTTTCCATAGCCTTGTAAAATGGCTGTAAATGTAAGAATAATTGATAAAGGCACTATTTGGAATACATACACAATTAATACTTCGGACAATGCATTGGTTTTAAAAAGCATTTCATTTAAATACGGCATAACAAGCATTAATCCTAACGAAGCAGCCCATCCAAACAAGATAGAAGCTTTGTACGTTAATTGGATAAATGGAATGGCACTTCGACCTTCTTGTTTTTTCGATAGATGAGCAACAAGTGGAACAATTGCAAGAGATAAAGAGGATGCGATAACAACTCCTAATTGTACTAGCGGCTGTCCACGATCATAAATCCCCTTCGTTTCTTTAGCAACTGTAGAGTCCATACCATGATCGATTAATAACGAATAGATTGTAAAGGAATCAACTAACTGATAGCCAAGTAATAATAGGCCACTCATACTTACACTTAAGCTAAGCCATGTAACTTCTTTCATAATAGGCAAGCTTTTAGCCTTGTGTAGACGAAGATGCACACGGAATAGACCAAAGCGTTTAGAAAAAATATAGGCAAGTAATACAAATGCGATAATTTCCCCAACCACTGTACCAATAACGGCCATTTTCCCTGCAGCATATAGAGATTTTGTAGTAGTCATAATGACAAATGTTCCTGTTAAAATAACGGTTACCCTAATCGCCTGTTCAACCACTTGAGCATAAGCAATAGGCTCCATAATCCCTCTAGATTGGAAGCCACCTTTCAAAATAGCAAGTGCCGGCATTACCAATACTACAAGAGAGCCTGTACGTATCAACGGTGCTAGTTGAGTATCACCCATCAACTGGGCTATTTTATCAGCCCCCCCAAATAGGACAGCAAAAAACAACAATGAGAGCACCGTCAAATAACGGAAAACGACACGCATTATCATGCTTCTTTTTTCATTACGTTCTATTGTATCAACTATGCAATCATTATCTGCAAGCATTTTTGAAATGGCTATAGCAAAGCCACTGGATGTCCAAACAACGAAAATTGAAATAACTGGATATACCTGTTGATAAATATAAAAGCCTTCATCACCAACTAGATTTTGAAAAGGTACACGGTAAATTGCACTAAGGACTTTTACGATAAGGGCAGCGATTGTCAATAAGGCCGCTCCCTTCATGTAGCTTTTCATACCAAAACGTTGCGACATAAATTGCCCTCTTTCCTTCTTAACAATGCCAATAGTATAGCATATCTTAAAAGTTTGACGCGCCAGGCACTACTACTGTTCCTAAATTGGCCTATATTTATGTACGCAAAAAAAGTTATTACTCGGCCTTAAAGGTCATCGCAATAACTTTTACATGCATCAGCTATTCATTTGTTTCGCTAAGAAGTTTGCAGCTGTTTCCACTACTTTTACTTCTACCTCACCAACAAAATGCACTTTAGACAATACTATAATGCAGCCAATTGGGTCACCATTCACCATAATAGGTGTTGCACAATATGATTTTACTTGCTCATATTGTCCAGGAACAATTTCAATAGATGTCTCCATTTTTTCAATCTTTGTAGAGCGCTCCTCCATGAAGCCTTCTGCAAAGGACGTAATACGACGATTGATATATTCTTTTTTACCTATCCCTGCTACGGCAATCACTTCATCACGGTCTGTGACAAATGCTGGTGTTCCTAATGTTTCATATAATGTTTCAACATATTCTCTTGCAAATTCTCCTAAATCGTTAATCGGAGAATATTTTTTTAATATGACTTCACCTTCACGGTCCGTATAAATTTCAAGCGGGTCGCCTTCACGAATACGTAGCGTCCTACGAATTTCTTTTGGAATAACTACACGCCCTAAATCATCAATACGACGAACAATTCCTGTTGCCTTCATTCTAATGCCTCGCTTTCGCTACAATAAAATTTTTTATTCAACTATAGTATGGTTTTTATTTGAGCAATCTATGCAAAAACTGAAGAAAAAGGATTTCACAACCATTAATTTTTTCAAAAAAATTTGCATTACATCAATCAACTCCTTATTAGAGTACCCAAGGAATAAGTTTCTATAATACATTTATTAAAATTGTAACGAAAAAAGGCAGTCTTATCTTTATTTGAAAAGATAGGACTGCCATCTACTATAGCTTCTTTGCTTTATCAATAATTTGCATCAGCTCTTCCAAAATGTCGAAGGGTTGATATTTTCCGCATTTCCGCTCATCAATCGTTAGTTTTAATTGCATGCCATCCATACCAAAACCAACAGCACGTTCAAATTTCATGGATTCTTCAATAATTTTACTACCATCAACATTTGCCGTCCCCTGTTCAGACAACAATATAGTTATAAGCTTCTGCTTCTCTTTTACAGAGATGACTCCCGCGCCTAATCCCCATACTTTCATTCGTGCTACACGTAGTAAACGCTCTGTTTCAATTGGAAGATCACCAAATCGATCTTCTAATTCCTCCATGATTTCACCATACTCTTCCACCTGATCCATTGCTTTAATACGTTTATACATTTGAATTTTTTGGTATCCATCAGGAATATAGACATCAGGAATATACGCATCGACACTTAATAAAATTTCAATCTCAGGTTTTTCTTCTTTTTTCACACCTGTTTGACGCTCTGCAATTGCCTCTTGAAGCATCTGTGAATATAAATCAAAACCAACTGAATCAATAAAGCCATGCTGTTGGGCTCCAAGTAAGTTCCCAGCTCCTCGAATAGATAAGTCTCGCATAGCAATTTTAAAGCCTGATCCCAACTCCGTAAATTCTTTAATGGCCTGTAATCTTTGCTCGGCAACATCTGTCAATACTTTATCACGCTGGTACATAAAATAGGCATAGGCTACCCGGTTAGAACGCCCAACGCGCCCACGCAATTGATAGAGCTGAGCTAAGCCCATTCGATCAGCATCGTGAACAATTAGAGTATTGACATTAGGAATATCTACACCAGTCTCAATAATAGTCGTTGTTACAAGTACATCATAATCGCCTTCTAAAAAGGATAATATGACTGACTCTAATTCAGTCTCTGACATTTTCCCATGTGCATGACCTATTCGTGCCTCTGGGACAAGCACTTGAATTTCCTCAACTTTTCTAGCCATATCTTCTACGCGATTATATAAGTAAAACACTTGTCCGCCACGTGCCATCTCTCTTTCGATTGCCTCTCGTACTAGTGCCCCGCTATGTTCCATCACGTATGTTTGAACTGGGAATCGATTGGCTGGTGGTGTTTCAATAACAGACAAATCTCGGACGCCTACCATTGACATATGGAGTGTTCTCGGAATTGGTGTTGCTGTTAAAGTTAACACATCGACATTTGTTTTTAACTGCTTAATTTTTTCTTTATGCGTTACACCAAAACGTTGTTCTTCATCAACAATTAACAAACCAAGGTCTTGGAATATTAAATCCTTCGATAAGATTCTGTGTGTTCCAATAACTATATCGACTTGCCCTTCTTTTAGCCCTTTTAATGTAGCTGTTTGCTCTTTCTTAGACCTGAAGCGTGATAGCAATCCCACATTAATAGCAAAATCCTGGAAGCGTTCACGAATTGTTTCATAATGCTGCTGGGCTAAAATGGTCGTAGGGACAAGGAAGGCAACCTGTTTGCCATCTTGAATAGCTTTAAATGCTGCACGGATAGCCACTTCTGTTTTACCATAGCCTACGTCACCACAAACTAGGCGATCCATAGGACGCTCACGCTCCATATCTCTTTTTACTTCAACAATAGAACGTAGCTGGTCCTCAGTTTCTTCATAGGCGAACATTGCCTCGAAGTTACGTTGATCATCATTATCAGGTGTAAAAGCATGCCCTTTTTCAGCTTCCCGCTTCGCATAAAGCTTAATTAAATCATCTGCAATATCCTGTACAGCAGATGATACCTTGGCCTTCGCTTTTTTCCACTCTGCGCCACCTAATTTATGTAGCTTCGGTTCACGATCCTCTGATGCCACATATTTTTGTATTAAGTCTATTTGCTCGACAGGTACATATAATTTATCGTCTGCACGATATCGAATATGCAAGTAATCCTTATGTGTTCCATTTACCTCTAACGTTTCTACACCAATGTATTTCCCTATTCCGTGGTGAACGTGAACAACATAATCACCAGGTTTAATTTCCGTATAGCTTTTAATACGTTCAGCATTCGTCATTTTTTGCGTACGTGCTTTTTTCTTTGCCTGCTGCTTAAATAGCTCATCCTCTGTTACAATGGCCATACGTTGGAGTGGTAATTCGAAACCACTTGACAATGCTCCATCGACAATATAAATTCCAGGCTCTGTAGGCTCACCTATCGCTGCATGGATATCATACTCTTCTAGCATTTGCTGAACACGCTTCACACGCTCTTTATCTCTAGCTACGATGAGTACTGTAAACTTCCCAAGTAACCAACGTTCAATCTCACTTTGTAACAAGGCCATTTGACCGTGAAATTGTTGCATTGGCTTGCAAGAAAAGTTAGTGGTCTTATTAAACGTTATTCCCGAAAATGTACGTGAGAATAATGAAAAGGAAAGCTTTTGTTGCGACAGCATGGCCACTATTTCCTTTAATGTGAAGGCTGGTTTAACATCATGAACCATTTTCCCTTCTTCAATTAAAGATAAGAACCATTCCTCTTCTTCACGTTCCCAAGCGTCCATAACTTCTTGGATGCGTCCAAGCTCATCAAACAGAACAATTCCATCTTGGGCAAAATAGTCGCCTAAATAAGCCGATTTATCATATAATAATGATCCATATTTATTGACATAGTCTGGAAGATTCCCTTGTTGTAGCAATTCAATATCATACTGAATATGCTGATAAAGGAGTTCTTTGGTCTCCTGCCTTTTAACTTTCTTTAGGCTTGCCCCTAACGCTTTTTCTAAACGTTCTGCCAATGTCTGTCTTTCTGATTTTGTAAGAATAACCTCAGAGGCAGGAAGTATACGAATTTTTTGTAGTTTATTAATAGAACGTTGATCATCTGCCGAAAATGTTCTTATAGAATCTACTTCTGTGTCAAATAATTCAATACGAATAGGTGATGCTAAATACGGTGGATAAATATCAAGTATGCCTCCACGTAAGGCAAATTCGCCAGGTGTAGTCACCATGGAATTACGTACATAGCCCATTTCAACTAATGTTTGTAGCCATGCATCCACTTCAATTTCATCGCCCACAGTTGTTTGTAAAAAATAGTGTAGCCAATGTTCCTTCGGCTGCATGATCTTTCTTAAACCGGCAACAGGGATTACATAAACAGCCTTCTCACCTCTAGCTAAGCAATCAAGCGTTGCGATTCGTTCCGCTCGTAATTCTGGAGAGGCCACGGAAAGGTCTGCAGCAATAAATTCGTCAGCCGGGTAATAGTGAACATTTTCTTCACCTAATAGTCCAGCAAGCTCATCCACCATTCTTTGCGCCTGCAGTAGATTAGGAGAAACAATGTAAATCGGCTTCTTTACATATTCAAATAACGCATCGACCATAACGGGACGTGCGCTTCCAGTTAAACCTGTAATCAGCTGCGATGCAGTTTGACCGCTCTGAATATCCTGTAAAAATGATGTAATATGTTTATCCCGCGACACAAGCTGTCGTAAAACTTCCACAGTCAAAAGCTCCTTTCAGCATAAAATTCCATTTGTCATTACTAGTATTCTAGTGCTAGTTTATATATTTTTATTTATTAGCCATTTTACGAAATGGAAAAAGCCTTGAACACACATGAAGTGTGTCAAAGCATCCTTCCAATTATTGAATCCATTTATTGAGTGCATGATAATCTGGATATTGTCTCAGCGAATCCTCACATTGCTCACAAATACAGTGCACAGTCGTATGTCCATGCTGATCTTTCTCAACATAATCATCGGCTTCTCCCAATTCGAAAATATGTAGTTTTCGAATTGTATCATCTGCATCAAATGGTAGTGTCCCTATTTCTACTTCACAATGTCGACATCGATAGCGAACTGACATCTCCAAATCATCCTCCTTTAAGCAACTTTCTACTTAAAGTATAGACATTTATAAATCGGATTATGCGCTTTCTTGATGTCTTCAGCATTGTATGAACTTAAAAATTAGAGAATTAATTTTTGCTTATAGGAAAGACTTATCCATATAAGCATGAGCTTAACTTAGACTTTTATATCCAAATATTTTAACTAAATTCCGCGACTTTACTTGTTAAAATGATTCATCACATCAAGAAACGGCTTTGAAAGAGATACTTCTACAGCATTTACAGACTTTTCAATAGCTTCATTCATAGAAACCTGATCTTCTTTTGAAAACTTTCCTAATACATAATCTGCAACCTTCATGCCAGCAGGTGGGCGACTAATACCTACCCGGATTCGATTAAATTCCTGTGTCCCTAAATGTTGAATTAAGGACTTAATGCCATTGTGACCACCCGCACTTCCTTTTTGACGCAAGCGCAATTTCCCAGTTTCCAAATCTAAGTCATCGTATATAACAATTAGATCTTCCACATCAATATCAAAATAATCCATTAAGGGACCTACACATTCCCCTGATAAATTCATATATGTTAAAGGCTTAACAAGTAGAACCTTTCCCTCAGGTCGATGAACAGTTGTATACATACCATTAAATTTTGAATTTGTTAAAGGCGTCCCCCATTTTTCTGCTAACGCATCGATCACATCAAAACCAATATTATGTCTAGTATGCTCATACGGTTTACCCGGATTTCCTAAACCAACGATAATTTTCATAAGTACCTCTCTTCTTTCAAATCTAATAGTCATTATTTTACCATACCACATGCCTAGAAAGCATTTTGAACAATTACTAAATCCCATTAAACTTACAAAAAAAGCTAGCAAGAAAGTTTTTAGCTTTCCTACTAGCCTGAAAAATAATTTATTTTACACTTGCTCTTCTTCTACACTCGCTGAAACTTCTTCTTGCTCTGCCGAAACAGGAGCTACAATCGTTACTAATAGATAATCATCTTCACTAATAATTTCTACAGGCGTTTGATGTCGAATCTCTGCCACTGTCAGAGATTCCCCTACTTTTAATGATGAGATATCAACTTCAATGGAATCAGGTAATTCAGCTGGTTTTACCTTCACTTTTAATTCTAAGTTAGGCTGCATTAAAATACCGCCTTCACTCACTCCAACTGACTGACCAATTAATTTAATTGGCACATCTACCTCTAATTCCTCCGCCATATTAATTGCTAAAAAGTCTACATGATTAACTTCATCTTTTAATGAACATTGCTGTACTTCTGATACAACCACATTCACTTTTTTCCCCTCTAAATCTAGTGAAAACACACTGTTTTGCCCATTTTTTTGAATGGATTTCTTAAATTCTTTTGCAGAAATAGAAATTGGGGTTGAATCTAGCTTATAGCCGTAAATAACTGCAGGAATGGCTCCCCCTTTTCTAAGTTGGGTTAATGTCGAACGATGCCCAGTTTCGCGCTTTGTAACACTTAATACTGTACTCATACCTCTTTATTCCCCTTCCAAGAAAATTATTTACGCCTTATCAACAATTAGCCACTCCTCATTTTGTGACTGTTTTGTTAAAGGCTATAATAATATTTACCTCTATTAGTTAAAGTAGTGTAAATATTATGAAGACACATTTACTATTATACCCCTTTATTAGGAGATTCACACATAATAAACCCTTTCCTTTGCTTAAATAAAGAAAAAAGGACAAATCCATCTAAAAAGATAGGTTTGCCCTTTATATAATATCTTTATGATTAATCGAATAGAGTACTTACAGATTTGTTTTCGTAAACGCGAGAAATTGCATCAGCCATTAATTTAGCTACAGAAAGCTCTGTAATTTTTGGAGATTTTTTATCTTCCGCAAGCTGAATTGTATTTGTCACGACTAATTCTTTAATAGAAGAGTTTTCGATACGTTCGATAGCTGGGCCAGATAGTACAGGGTGAGAACAGCAAGCATACACTTCTTTTGCACCCGCAGCACGTAATGCATCAGCACCGATCGTAATTGTACCTGCAGTGTCAATAATATCATCAATCAAGATTGCCACTTTACCATCAACATTACCCACAATGTTCATAACTTCTGCAACATTTGGTTTTGGACGTCGCTTGTCAATAATTGCAATTGGTGCTTTTAATCGTTCAGCCATTTTACGAGCACGTGTTACCCCACCATGGTCTGGTGAAACAATAACGATTTCATCTTCTGGAATACCTTTAGATTTGAAGTAATCAGATAATAATGGTACTGCCATTAAGTGGTCAATTAAGATATCGAAGAAACCTTGAATTTGAGGTGCATGTAAATCTAATACAATCACTCGTGTTGCACCAGCTGTCTCGAGTAGGTTTGCCACTAATTTAGCTGTAATTGGTTCACGCGCTTTTGCTTTACGATCTTGGCGTGCATAACCATAATAAGGCATTACGACGTTTACTGTACGAGCAGATGCACGTTTAACTGCATCTACCATAATTAAAAGCTCCATTAAATGTTCGTTTACTGGTGCAGAAGTTGACTGCACGATAAACACATCACAACCACGAATACTTTCTTCAATGCTAATTTGAACTTCTCCATCGCTGAAGTGCTTAACAGAAGATTTCCCTAATTCTACACCCATTTCTTGCGCAATTTCTTGAGCTAGTGGGTTATTTGAATTTAGAGAAAATATTTTTAATTGTGAGTTTGCATAATGATACGGCATGATGGCCTCCTGTTTAGTTGATAATTATTTTGAATTTAATTTGCTTACATAATTAGGTTTGTTTTCTTGTCTTGCACGAGCAATTGCAAGTGCATCTTCAGGTACTTCTTTTGTAATTGTAGAACCTGCTGCAATAAATGAACCTTTTCCAACTTTCACTGGCGCTACTAAGTTAGTATTACATCCTACAAATACATCATCTTCAATAATTGTTTTGAACTTATTTTTCCCATCATAGTTAACTGTAATGGAACCGCAGCCAACATTGACGTTACTGCCAATTTCAGCATCACCAATATAGCTTAAATGCGATACTTTTGTGTCATTACCTAGCTTGCTTTTCTTCACTTCTACAAAGTTACCAATTTTCACATGGCTACCGATGTCTGATAGTGGTCGAATATGAGCAAATGGTCCAATGGCTGTATCTTCCGCAATAGCGCTTTCACGTACAACAGAAGAATGCACCGTCGTACGATCTCCAATACGGCTATCTGCAATTTGAGTATTTGGGCCAATGTTGCAATCTTCTCCGATTACAGTGGCTCCTTCTATCATACAACCTGGTTGAATGACAGTATCACTTCCAATAACAGCTTCCGCGCTAATATATGTCGTTTCAGGGTGGATAATTGTCACACCATTACGCATATGCTTTTCATTAATTCTAGCTCGCATTAATGTCTCGGCCTGTGATAAGGCAACACGGTCATTGACACCAAGTGTTTCTTCAAAATCATCTGTCACGTATGCTTCTACAATATCACCTTGCTTTTGTAGAATTTCAATAACATCTGGTAAATAGTATTCACCCTGAGCGTTGTCATTCTTCACTAATTTCAAAGTTTCAAATAGCAACTTGTTATCAAAGCAGTAGGTGCCCGTGTTTATTTCTTTTACTAATTGCTGTGCTGCTGAAGCATCCTTTTGTTCAACAATTTGCTCTACTTGCCCGTTCTCGCTACGTAAAATACGTCCATAGCCAGTTGGATTTTCCGCAATTGCAGTTAAAATTGTTGCTTTAGCCTTCTTTGCCTGATGATGCTCAAATAGAGCCTGCATAGTTTCGGGGCGAATTAGCGGTGTATCACCACACACAACTAAAGTTGTTCCTTCTTCATTCCCCAGTATTCCCTCAGCTTGTTGAACAGCGTGTGCTGTCCCTAACTGTTCGGCTTGAAGAACATACTCACTTTTATCTCCAAGCTGTTGTTGCACTTTTTCTGCACCATGTCCAACAACCGTTACAATGCGATTGACATCTAACGTTTGAATATGATCCACCACATGTTGTACCATCGGTTTCCCACAAACTGGATGGAGCACTTTATATAATTTGGACTTCATACGTGTACCTTGACCTGCAGCCAAAATGACAGCAAAAATATTGCTCATCTGTAAGTCCTCCAATACGCTCATTTTCTCTTATGACTATATAGCATAATTCATCTATTTTCAAGGCATGTAGAGTTGACAAAAAGATGAATTCCAAAATCCACTGCACCTTCTGCTCGAATGTCATGAAGTATATCGTAAAACTGCTGGTTTTCTCTTTTTATCAAAATAAAAAGAACTCTTCAAATTTGAAGAGTTCTTAAAATTCTTACCCATAAAACCAACTTTAGATTATAATAACTTCTTAAATAGTAAGTTATTACCTTTTAACTATACACCCATACTCTCTAATTCTTCTTCTTTATCCGTTTCTTCTAATTCACTAGAGTTATGATAGGCGTTTAAAATAATCTCCTGAATTTTATTACGAGTGTCAGAATTAATTGGATGAGCGATATCCCTAAATTCACCATCTGGCGTTCGTTTACTTGGCATGGCTACAAACAACCCAGTATTTCCATCAATTACACGAATATCGTGAACAACAAACTCATTGTCAAGTGTAATGGAAGCAATCGCACGCATGCGACCATCCGTCTGCACCCGACGTAATCTCACATCAGTAACTTCCATTTTCTCACCACCTCTCTCTTGGATGCCTAAATAAAATTACCATATTCTTAATTACCGAATATTTTCCTTTTTATAGTCTATCAAATTTTCTAAAAAATTTGAATACTTATGAGAATAATATTTTTTCTTATTTACGGAATTTTTGACAATTGTTTGTCACCAATAAAAAAAAGCCCTCTAAACAGAACGAATGCTCTTAATAGTGGGCTTCATGAATTTATTCTTTATTTAACAATAGCAATAACTTCGATTTCTACTTTTACATCCTTTGGAAGTCGAGCTACTTCTACAGCCGAACGAGCAGGCTTATGCTCACCAAAGTGACTTGCATATACTTCATTCATTGCGACAAAGTCGTTCATATCCTTCATAAACACTGTAGTCTTTACAACATTTTCTAAAGATGTTCCCGCTGCCTCTAATACTGCTTTTACATTAGCGAATACCTGATTTGTTTGTACAGTAATATCCCCTTCGACTAATTCACCTGTAGCTGTTAATGGAATTTGTCCAGAACTATAAAATATACCGTTCACACTAATACCTTGTGAATATGGCCCAATTGCTGCTGGTGCATTTGATGTTGCTACTACTCTCATTTGTCATGTCCCCTTTTAGAAAAATAGTTACCTTCACTTAATGCAATTGTTCGATCTTTTTCGTTCACTTCATGAAGCTTTACAAGTGAATAGTAATCGTCTACTAACGTTTCGTCCGCATGCTCCGCCTCAACCAGCACTGCAATGCCAGCTAATTGACAATCAAACTCTTCTAATAAATTTTTCATGCCATTCATAGTACCGCCGACTTTCATAAAATCATCGGTAATCAAGACACGTTGCCCACTCTTCATGCTTCTTTTTGATAATACCATTGTCTGAATTCTTCTGGAAGAACCAGACACATAATTAATACTTACTGTAGAACCTTCTGTTACTTTACTATCTCTTCGCACAACAACTACTGGCACATTTAAATGTCTTGCAATGGCATGTGCTATAGATATTCCCTTAGTTGCTACCGTCATTATGACGTCAATCTGTTGATCTGCAAAAGCAGAGGCAAAAACCTTCCCTACTCGGTTAATTAAATCTGGGTTCCCTAATAAGTCTGTCATAAACAAGTAACCACCAGGCAATAAGCGATCTGAATGCTCAAGCTCTGCCTTTAAATCCTGAATAACTGAACGTACCTCTGCCTCGGACATTTTAGGAATATATTTCACTCCTCCTGCAGCGCCCGGCACTGTCATCAATAACCCGATTCCTTTTTCTTCGAAAGTTTCTTTTACAATCGTTAAATCCTCACTAATGGATGACTTCGCAGATTGATATAGTTCTGAAAAATAAGTTAGCGGGATCAGCTGATGTGGATGTTCTAGTAAATAGTACGTCATATCAACTAGTCGTTCACTACGTTTCCATTTCATGCGACCCTCTCCTAAACACGAATATTTATAGGTAAAATTAACACAAATTTGCGTTTCTAGGCAAGCGTATTTCGCTCTCCCAATATTCTTACTGCATAAACTTCTTCACAAAAACCACGTAAACCATTATAAATACGACTGACACGAGCCTCACTATCCACTAGCCCAAATACAGTAGGACCGCTTCCGCTCATTAATGTAGCATCTGCTCCAAAGCGTTTCATTTGTTCCTTTAACATGATGACTTCTGGATGTAGCTTAAATGTTACAGTTTCCAAAACATTCCCTAATGATGAACATAACAGCTCATAATCCTTCGTTTCAATAGCCTGTATCATTTGCTTCGTATTAGGATGTTCCAGTCCTTCAACCTTAAGACCTCCATATACTTCAGCAGTGGATACACCAATTTTAGGTTTTGCTAATACTACCCAGCAGTTAGGAGGCGCAGGAATTTCCTTTATTTTTTCTCCACGTCCTGTGGCAAGTGCCGTGCCACCATAGACACAAAATGATACATCTGAACCGATTTTAGCACCTAGTTCAGCCAATTCATCTATCGATAATCCTAAATTCCAAAGTTCATTAAGACCCTTTAGTGTAGCAGCTGCATCACTACTACCACCGGCAAGCCCAGCAGCGATTGGGATTTCTTTTTCAATAGTAATGGATACACCTTGTTTAATGCCATATGTATCTTTAATGAGACGCGCTGCCTGGTAAGCAAAATTACGATGATCATTCGGTACAAAATTATCCGTTGAAATTATTTGGATTACACCATCTTCTCGAGATTCAAGACTGATACGATCAGCTAAATCGACAGTTGTCATAACCATCTCAACTTCGTGAAAATTATCTGGTCTTTTATAAAGTACATCTAATGTTAAATTAATTTTTGCAGGCGCCTTTACATAAAGCATCTTTCTTCCTCCCTTATAGCTACACATATAAACAATTCCTTTTCGCACAAGTTTATTCATTTTATTTTACCATACTGAGATTACGAAAATGGAAAAAAAGAACCGTTTACCCTGTTCAGAGTAACGGTTCTCTCTCGTCAGCTGTATTTGTTGTGTCAGTAAGGATTTTCATCCTTGCTGAATGAAACTTAATAAGTCGTCTATTTTATTAGAAATAGTCTACTTACGCTCTTGCTCATTACTTGCTCGCTCAGCCATTTCAATGGCACGCTTGACCATATTACCAGCATCTCGAGCTTTTATGCCGCCCCAGCCTTCCTTTTGCACAACATCATAAAATCCAAGTTCTTTTGCGATCTCTTCTTTTAATCGAGGTGACATGATACCCTTTCTAGGCATATAAACTCCTCCTTTAACAACTGACCACATTAGTATGCCCCATGAAAACGCAAAACACTCATGTAGTTTTTAACATACATGAGTGTTTCAAAAATATAGAAATAAGTACTAGAAACTATTTTGCGACAGCAGCCTTTGCTTCGTCTAAAAATGTAATCTCTACTGCTTCAGTTAAAATATCTGTGTAACTATACGATACGCGCTTGCACGTATTGTCTTCTTGATCGAGTTCAACTACAAAGATGGCGCGATATGTCTCACGTAATATCCCTGCACACTCAACCGTTTTCTTGCGACCACCGTTTGCTTTTAATTGCAAACGTTTACCCAAATGACAATCCAACGACTTTTTAATGTCCGCTAAAGTTTTTGGCATTTTCGCTTACACCTCACTAATAACTAGTATAAGCGAATCGCCCAAAAATGTCAACAAAATATAATATTTTATCAGCACCTAATAAATCTTGTCAACTTATTTTTTATAAAAAATATATATTTTTTTACATCTTAGAAAAAATGTTAACAAAATTTTTCACTTTGCAAATACGGGATAAAGCGCATCTGCTAATTTTCCAAACTCTTGAATTGTTAAAGTTTCACCACGACGTGTTGGTTCTATATTAGCAGCAGCTAAGGCTTCTAGAATGAAGTCCTTTTGGGTTTTACCATTCGGTAAACCAGCTTGTAGGTTATTATAAATCGTTTTTCTACGCTGTACGAAAGAGGCACGCGTCACGACAAATAGAAAATCCTCATTAATTACCTTTACTGGCGGTTCATCGTGCTTGATAAGGCGGATTACAGCAGAGTCGACGTTAGGCTGTGGCATGAAAACCGTTTTAGGGACTGTCATAGCAATGTCTGCCTTCACGTAATATTGAATCGCAATTGATAATGATCCATATTCCTTCGTTCCTGGTTTAGCCGTTATACGATCTGCCACTTCTTTTTGCATCATGACAACGAAACCACGGATTGGTAATCGATCATTCAATAATTTCATTAGGATTGGTGTAGTTACGTAATACGGTAAATTGGCTACAACCATAATATCTTCAATTCCTGGCATTTCCTCTGCAATCACTTTAGCAACATCAGCCTTTAATATGTCAGAGTGGACAATAGACACATTATTGTATGGACTTAGTGTATCCTCTAATACTGGTAATAGTCGTTGATCAATTTCAAAGGAAACGACCTTTTTAGCACTTCTCGCTAAATGCTCAGTTAATGCCCCAATACCTGGACCAACTTCAATTGCCCCACTATTCTCTGTTAGATTGGCATGACTAACTATATTTCTTAATATGTTTGGATCAATTAAAAAGTTCTGTCCTAAGCTTTTTTTAAACGAGAATCCGTATTTTTTTAAAATTTCCTGCGTTCGAATTGGTGTTGCAATATCCTTATGCATCATTTTCCTCCTGATCTAGCTGTGCGACTGCGGCACCAAATTGCTTTTCTGTAATTTGAAACATTTTTAATCTTTTATGGAGCTGCTTACCATTTGTAGCACCTATATTCAATAATTCACCGAGACGATCACGCCTATGCTTTGACTGGGGATGTCCAATTAAACGGGCTGTCATTAAATCCTCTAGTGTTATATCATCTTCGTTTGGTTCCTCAAGATGAGGGGTATAGACAAGACGTAGCGCTTCACGAATATCGTCATCTGCAGCGTGCTCAATTCCTAATCCTTTGCCATTCTTAGCAATCGTTTTTGCTTTCGGTAAAAATGCGTGCTTGACCCCTTTAACACGCTCCTCAATAATGGCACGTATTCGACGTCCTGGATAATCAGGATCAGTAAATACAATAACTCCACGCTTTTCCTGCGCATGCTGGATCCGTTTCAGCGTCTCTTCAGATATAGCAGAACCGTTTGTTTCGATAGTATCTGCTTGTACAGCTCGCTTAATAGCTGTCGTATCATCTTTTCCTTCAACCACAATAATTTCTTTTATTTGCAAAAAGGCTCCTCTTTTCTACCTTATCTTCTGACCATTTTACAACTGCATGATACAGTTTGTACAGGAATACAAGACTTACACGTACCTATACTTATACCACTGCTTGGGCACTAAAAATAAAAAAAGAAGCTTCCCCGCCAGTCAAAACAGGAAAGCCCTTAGTGAAAAACATTTTGATTTATTTTACAATTTTTTTAATTTAATACTTTAATACGCACTTTTTTACGTCCCCAGTTACGTGCTTGGGCATCTGTTTGTACAAGTATATCGATCTTATTACCCTTAATTGCACCACCAGTATCTCCAGCAATAGCTGTCCCATACCCTTCAACCCAAACTTTTGAGCCTAGCTTAATAACAGAAGGGTCAACTGCTACCACCTTCAAGTTAGAATTTGAACGTAAGTTTATACCAGTTGCTGATGTACCAGAGCAACCGTTGCAATATGGTGTATAGGCTGTTGCCGTTACATAGAACTCCTTACCGCTTGCAGGCTCTGCAGAACCACGTGATACAGTTGCCGCGCTTGCAACTACAGTTTTAGTTCCAACTGCAACTACTTGTTTTTTTGGCTCTTTTAAAACTGCCTCAGATTGTAGATTTTTCGCTACAACCTTCCCATTTTCTTTGACAACCTCATACGTACGAGAAACCGAACCTTTCTCGCCTGTTGCCACTACCTTTTCTTTCCCCTTTTGCAATGAAGCATCTCGCTTCTTTTCAACTGCGAAATCTAAAGAGTCTTCCACTACATCGATAACCTTTTCTACGCGAACTACTGTGATTTTACTCGCCGGAGTAATAACGTCCTCCAGGTTATTTTCGACACGATCGAATTCATTTAACTGAATTCCTTGTTGTTTTAAAAAGTTAGCGACCGTAGTCGAAGTGGACCATACTTGTCTTTTGTTTACGCCATCGACAAGCGTTAATTGAAACGCTCTTTGAATATCGATTTTGTTTTCTGCGCCTAGTTCAGTATCTAGACCTTGTGCTAAAGTGTCATGTTTAGATACTTCAATATTCGCTTCCTTCAAAATGTCTTTCACTAGTGTTTCAGTTGTCCATACTTTTGACTGATTTCCATCAACTGAAATTGTTACTTCTTTTGCCTGTTCCCATTGAATTGCTAAGCCATTAACAATTTTGGTGTTCAGAGAGGGTGATATTTTGTCATGCTCTGCTACATCTATATTTTGATCTTGTAATAATTGTTCTACAGTTTTGGCATGTGTGGATACTTCGATTGTTTCTCCATTTGCTTCAAGCTTTACGGCTTTTTTCGTACCTTGGTAAAGCACGAAAGAGATTACAGATACAAACAGGACAAGTGAAATAATTCTTATCACTGTTTGCTTACTCCTCAATGATCCTAAGAACAAGTTTTTCATGGAATTATTTGACATGAAAAAACGCCTCCTTAATACAAGGTTGGATTATACGGACTAGTTTTGGCACTGTCAACCCGAAAGTATTTCTCTGAAAATTGACTTCTTCGTCTTTGCCAACCAGAAACCCTGTATTGGAGGCATCTTAGCTAGTTAACTGTCAATCCCAAAAAAATTTTTCGCATTGTCGGTAGTTGCTTGTGCAATTTCCTCGATAGTCAACCCTTTCAAACGTGCAATTTCTTCTGCCACTAAAGGCACAAAAGCGGGTTCATTGCGCTTTCCACGATAAGGATGTGGCGCTAAATAAGGGGCATCTGTTTCAATCATCAAGTGCTCAAGAGGAATCTCCGTAGCCACTTCTTTTGGCAATCGTGCATTTTTGAATGTCACGGGACCCCCAAGACTAATCATAAAATTCATAGCAATACATTCCCGTGCTGTTTCTACACTCCCACTAAAGCAGTGCATCACACCTCCTACAGATGCTGCATTTTCTTCACGTAAAATTTTTACAACATCCCCTGTTGCATCCCTATTATGAATAATAATTGGTAAATTTATCTTTTGCGCTAACTGTATTTGTTTGCGGAAAATTACCTGTTGAACATCCTTTGGTGATTTATCCCAATAGTAGTCCAAACCAGTTTCACCAATACCGACTATTTTTGGATGTGCTGCTAATTCCTCAATCCACTCTAAATCTTCCTGAGTGCAATCAATGGCGTCTACTGGATGCCAACCAATAACACCGTAAATAAAATCAAATTGCTCTATCAGCTCCATAGTTCTTTCAATGGTTTTACGATCAAAACCTATAACCACCATTTTTTCTACTTTAGCTTCTAGGGCTCTATTGATTACCTCTTGAAGGTCTTCCTCGTATTGATCTGCGTTTAAATGTACATGTGTATCAATAAACATCTTCATTCTCCTAACAATGATTTTATTAAAATTTATTATTTCATATTTTTCGTAAGCATTACAAATTTGTTACAAACCATTCGGGATTGTGACATTCCACTTAATCGACAAAGCTCGCATTGGTTCTATATGCCTAAAAAACCATTATTTTTACAGCTAATAAATTATTTTGAAATAACAATAAGGCGAATTCAACTGACCGATTTGAAAAGCCTGCTGAATAATATCTATTCAGCAGGCCATTCTTCGTTTGTTACTTTACTTTTGCACCATTTTCAAGTTTTGAATCTACAGATGCTAATTTCAAAATCCCATCTTTTTCACCAGCTAGGATCATACCTTGTGATAATTCACCACGTAATTTAACTGGCTTTAAATTTGCTACCACAATCACTTTTTGACCAATTAATTCATCTGGGGAATAAAATTTCGCAATGCCTGAAACTACTTGACGTTGCTCATATCCTAGATCCACCTGAAGCTTTAATAATTTATCAGCTTTTGGGACCGTTTCACATGCAGTTACAGTCGCAACACGCAAATCAATTTTCATGAAATCGTCAATAGTAATTTCAGGAATTTCTGGATTCTCATCACTCTTTGTCCCACTATTAACTTCTTCTTCTTGTGAGGTTTTTACTGAACCACGCATTTCTTCACGAATATAAGCAATTTCAACTTCGCTTTCCAAGCGAGGGAAAATAGGTATCCCTTTTTCTACCACTTTAATGTTTGCTGGAATAGTATTGCCGAATGTTTCAATTGTATCCCATGCTAAGAATTTGTCATCTAAACCAAGCTGTTCCATCATACGTTTAGGCGTTGTTGTCATAAATGGTTGTAACATGACAGCAATTTGGTGTAAACTCTCTGCCAAATTTCGCATTACTGTACCTAATTTTGGTTTATCCGCCTCTTCTTTTGCTAATACCCATGGTTGTGTTTCATCTATATATTTATTCGTACGTGATACTAATGTCCATAGGTCTGCTAATACCACACTAAATTGCATTTTTTCCATACTTTCTTCATATTTAATACGTACTGACTCAGCCTGCTCTTTTAATGCAGCATCAAATTCTGTCGATTGAAGATTCTCTGAAGGAATAATTCCATCAAAATATTTGTTAATCATTGAAATAGTACGGTTTAATAAATTTCCTAAATCATTTGCAAGATCAAAATTTGTTCGTTCAATAAATGATTCTGGTGAGAATACACCATCAGAACCGAAAGGTAATTCACGTAAAAGGAAATATCGTGTCGCATCAAGACCATAACGCTCAATTAACATTTCTGGATAAATGACATTACCTTTAGATTTAGACATTTTCCCGTCTTTCATCATAATAAAACCATGTGCAAAAACCTTTTTCGGTAATGGTAAATCTAAAGCCATTAAGAAAATTGGCCAATAAATCGTATGGAAGCGAACGATATCTTTTCCTACTACATGCACATCTGCTGGCCAATATTTATTGAACAATGTTTCATCATCTGAAAGATACCCTAGAGATGTAATATAATTCGTTAATGCGTCTACCCATACATAGATAACATGTTTAGCATCCCCAGGTACTTTGATGCCCCAGTCAAAGGATGTTCTCGATACTGATAAATCTTCTAATCCTGGTTTAATAAAGTTATTGATCATTTCATTTTTTCGAGACTCTGGTTCAATAAATACAAGGTTTTCTTCATAATAAGCTAATAAACGATCAGCGTATTTCTTCATATTAAAGAAGTACGATTCCTCTTTTACTTTGTGAACAGGTCGACCACAGTCTGGACAATTCCCATCTACTAATTGAGTCTCTGTAAAGAATGACTCACATGGTGTACAATACCAGCCTTCATATTCACCTTTATAAATATCACCATTATCTAAAAACTTTTGGAATATCTTTTCGACAGCTTTTGTATGTCGTTCTTGCGTTGTTTGTATAAAATCATCGTAAGTAATATCCATTAACGCCCAAAGCTTTTTCGCAGACTCTGCAATTTCATTGACATAATCTTGAGGATGCTTGCCAGCTTCTGCTGCCTTTTCTTGAATTTTTTGTCCATGCTCGTCCATCCCTGTCAAAAAACGAACATCATAGCCACGTAAACGTTTATAGCGTGCTATCGCATCTGATGCAACCGTTGTATATGCCGTACCAATATGAAACTTCCCACTTGGATAGTAAATGGGTGTTGTTATATAGAATGTTTTCTTTTGTTCACTCACAAGAACTGCCTCCATTGTTTTACAATATACTTTCTATTCTAACGAAGTACGAAATTCGTTTCAATGAAAGTTTATCATTCGCGAAAATTGTCGAATAATATATTTAATCCATTTACTGACTTAAATAAGAACCTTTTTTACTATAATCAAAAATATTTATTAAAAACCTTTTAAAAAAACAGAAATAACAGCATTCTTCTCAAAAAATTTTTTTTAAAACCATAATATTAGTGCATTAATTAATTGACGTTTATGGCATTACTTGGTATGATAACTATCAGACAAAGAAATAATGTCGAAATTTGACGAAATGCCAATATAACTTATATAAATTAGGAGGAAAACTATTATGAAATCAACAGGAATTGTACGTAAAGTCGATGAGTTAGGACGTGTAGTTATACCTATCGAATTACGTCGTACACTAGGTATTGCTGAAAAGGATGCTTTAGAAATCTATGTGGATGATGATAAAATCATCTTAAAAAAATATATGCCTAATATGACATGTGCTGTTACTGGTGAAGTTTCTGATGATAACTTCCGTCTAGTTGGAGGCAAATTAATTTTAAGTCCAGAAGGCGCAGAAATGTTAGTAAAAGAAATTCAATCAAACTTAAAAAAATAATGTTTACACACCTAAATCAATACAGTGATTTAGGTGTTTTTAATGTAAACGTATATATTATTTACTATACCCAAATTCTGACCCCCTTATAATGTCCAGATCTGACCTTTATCTTTAAGATTACTATTATTTACATTTGTTATCAAATTAAAAAATCAAGAGCTACCCAAAGGTAACTCTTGATCGTCATTGTTTATGATATTCGTTATAGACATCTCGCTTCGCAAGTTGCCGTTGTTTGGCTACTTCTTTAATGGCTTCTTTAGAACTTACATCCGTTTGTTCAATGATATAATCCACGTGTTCGATAATAGACAGTGTATGCCAATAAGCCTCTTCAGAATCTTCCTCTTCTACTTGCTGATTCCCCTCAATGACAATACAAAATTCCCCACGTATTTCTTCTGCTTGCGACCATTCTACAGCTTCTGCTAGAGTACCACGCAAAAATTCCTCGAATTTCTTAGTCAGCTCTCGCGCTAAAACAATACGACGATTTCCGAGAATAGCTTCCATATCTTTTAATGTTTCCTTTATTCGATGAGGTGCTTCATATAACAAAATCGTTTCTTGTCGTTTTTTTAACAGTTCTAATTGCTGGCGACGTTCTTTTTTTCCACGATTCAAAAATCCATAAAAGAAAAATGGCTGTGGCGTTAATCCAGAAGCAATTAATGCTGTTATTGCTGCATTTGGACCTGGTATAGGCACAACCGGAAAGTTTTGAGCAATTGCTTTTTCAACTATATCTGCACCAGGATCAGAAATACAAGGCAAACCTGCATCACTCACTAATGCAATGGTCTTCCCTTCCTGTAGGAAAGTTAATAATTTTTCCCCACCTACTGCTAGATTATGTTCATGATAGCTCATTAAAGGTGTTTCGATTTCAAAGTAGTTGCATAATTTTCTGGTATTTCTAGTATCTTCGGCTGCAATAATATCCACTTCTTTTAGAATACGGAGCGCTCGCACACTAATATCCTCTAAATTTCCAATAGGTGTCCCTACAAGATATAAACATCCTGTCTGATCGTGTATTGTACTTTTTTGTGATTTCACGATTCACCCCTCCTTATATACATTATTTTTTGTGTTCTTGTAAGTTGCTTAAAAGCATATTCGGCGCGCATTGCCTCTTCTTTCGTTTCATACTCTTCCTTATAAATACACTTTACTGGCCCTCTAGCTCTTGTATATTTTGCCCCTTTACCAGCATTATGTACAGCTACACGCTTTTCTACATTATTTGTATAGCCTGCGTACAACGATTGATCCGCACATTCTAGCACATAAAAATAGTGATTATTGCTCTTTTCCATAAAGAATCTCTCTCACTTCTGCTGTGTATTCATTATTGTTTTTATAGACATACAATGGTGGTAATATTTTCAAATCAGGCTTTCCATCCTTTATTCCTTCTATTAATAATGTATTCGCCTCTTTTCCTTCTTTCGGATAAATAAGCTGCATTCTTTTTGGCTCTAAACGATTTGCACGCATGGCAGTGACTATATCTAATAATCGACCTGGTCGATGCACAAATGCTGCCTTACCACCTTGCTTTAATAATTTACTTGCTGATTGAATCGCCTCTTCTAATGTTAAATAGAGTTCATGTCGCGCAATGGCATGATGTTCACTAAGATTTTTATCACTTGCTTCATGTGCTAAAAAATAAGGGGGATTGCACGTAACGACATCGTATTTTTCAATGCCCAGTTGTTTCGGAATTTCTTTCACATCTCCAAGAATCATTTGAATTTGATTCTCTAATTGATTATAGCGAATACTTCTCTCTGCCATATCCAACAGACGTGGCTGAAGCTCAACTCCTGTTATTTGACCTTTCGTTCGTACACTTAAAAAGAGAGGGATTACGCCATTTCCCGAACATAAATCCACAATATTTCCTTTATGATAAGGAATATTGACAAACTTTGAAAGTAATACTGCATCCAATGAGAATGAAAAGACAGATGGACTTTGAATAATACGTAAATTCTCAGCCAACAAATAGTCTAGACGTTCATCATCTTTTAGCCATTTTTCCATGCTAATTCCTCCTATGCTACAAAAGAAAAGACTGATACCACCTCGGTGGGAATCAGCCTTCGATTATACATTTTGTTTATTTAAAAATGATAGACAAAACAGACAATCTTCACCTTTACGGGAGCTTCCAAAATGAACATGACAAACATGGAAACCTTCCTGGTATAGACGAGCTAGGTTATCATAACCTTCACCTATATCTAGCGGACTCTCTTTCTTTACTTCAGCAGCTTGTACGGAGTGTGTATTAGAAAGTAGTTCTTCTAGACGTGTGCGAAGATGATGATTTTCTGTTTCAAGTGCCTTATGCTCTTCCATCATTAACGCTACAAATTGTTTCAATGCACCAAATTGCTCCTGCATTGCTTCGAGCTGTTGTTCGAACTCCATAACGGTATCTAAGAAATTACGGTCCTTCACCCAAGCCACCTCGTTAAATTCTCTATCTTATATAAGATTTTTTTCGCATGCTAGCAGTTCTTCTAGTGTATACTCAACTGTGCGCTCCTGCTCTTGTAAATATACTTGAACAAGTCTTTCCAGCACATTTAAACCTACAACTTTACCGCGGCCATCTGGTGTCATAGCTACTTCACCTAAATCTGGCATACCCTCTTTTGCCTCTTCATACTCATCATTCTCATACTTTAAACAACACATTAAACGTCCGCAAAGTCCTGATATTTTTGAAGGATTTAAAGATAAGTTTTGATCTTTAGCCATTTTTATAGAAACTGGCTCAAAATCTCCTAAAAATGTGGAGCAACATAGCATACGACCACAAGGCCCAATGCCCCCTAATAACTTTGCTTCATCACGAACACCGATCTGGCGAAGTTCTATACGTGTTCTAAATACCGAAGCTAAATCTTTTACAAGATCCCTGAAGTCAACTCGTCCTTCAGCTGTAAAATAAAAAATGATTTTATTACGATCAAATGTATACTCAACATCTACAAGCTTCATTTCTAGATTATGTTCTATAATTTTAGTACTTGCAAGTTCAAATGCTCGTTTTGACTCAGCCGCATTTTCTTCTACTTGGATACGATCACGATCATCAGCTGGTCGAAGTACTTGTTTAAGTGGTAATACAACATCATTATCACCTACTACTTTTTGAGGGACAACCACTTTACCATATTCAACGCCTCGTGCTGTCTCAACAATAACATATTGACTATCTTCTAATAGAAATGATGCCGGATCAAAATAATATATTTTACCCGCTTTTTTAAAGCGGACTCCTACTACATTATACAAATGTATATCCCTCCTGCAGATTTAGCATTAACTGCTCCATCAATAACGTCCTATTCATGTTACGCTGTAAAGAGGCACGCGCCTGTAAAATAGATTCCATTTGCTTAGACAATTGCTCATAAGTGGAATATAACGCGATTTCTTTGAATAGTGGTAACATGTCTGGATAAGTACAAGCTGCCTCGGGATTAGCTTTTATTGACACTATATCACGGTAAGCAAATAGTAGTAAATCCAATGCTTGCTCCATTTCGCTTTTTTCTTTAAAGTGTGGTAACCACTCCTCGTGTACAATAAGCATAGCCTCATGTACATTTTGCCGAATAGCTTCTACTAATTTTAACACTGTTTTTCGAGCGAGTGCAAACTGCTCATCACTTGCTAAAGAGATTGCCATTTCGAGCTCGTTCGTCATCATACTTACAGTTGAAGCCATTGAGTGCGAAATATTATTTCCCTGTAAATGCTGTAATAAAACATGACGGGGCATTTTTTGGAATTTTATGTGTTGGCAACGAGAGCGAATTGTTGGTAGTATGGATTGCATTTGCTCTGTAATTAAAATAGCAGTAACCTCTCCATCCGGCTCCTCTAAAAATTTAAGTATCATATTGGCAGAGGCAGTATTGAGACGATCTGCATGATGAAGAACGTAAATTTTGCGCCCCTCTTCTACACCCATCATTTTCATTTCACCAATTAATTCTCGCATCTGGTCAATCTTAATAAATTGACCCTCTGGATAAATTTGATGAATATTAGGATGATTTCCCGAATCAACACGTCTGCAATTTCGACATGTTTCACATGGAACATTTTCATTTGGGTGCTCACACAGCATTAGTTTGACAAAAAAGTGCATAATATCTGCTTTGCCTGTCCCTTTTTCTCCATCGAAAATGTACGCATGTGCTAATCTATTTTTGTCAAAAATCGTTTGAAGTTGCTTCATTACGACTGGTTGTAGCACGAATAGCTCTTCAACATTCTTGGCCATATATTTAAAATTCCTTCCTGTTTCTATTATAAGGGTGGGACTGTTCCCACTTCTAACTTTCTATAGAAACATTGCAGTAGTTCATTATTGGCGATTGCTTTTTGCGTAAAATTGCCAAAGTCTCCTCATATTTGGGCAGATAAACACCGCATTCTTAATTAGCAGATATTCTTGACTCAAAAATGAATGATTGGTATTTAAACTCCTGTTTGGTATTTAATTGATCATGGGTTTACTACTCAATGAAGGTAAAATTCGAAAAAAGCCCGCGCCTATAGGAGAATGAGACACGGGTTTTACATATATAAGTTAATTAGTAAGCCTTTAATCTCACCGATTTTATCAAGGAGGTCAATCGCTTCTTTTTCTTCGTCTAAAATATCCTGTGCAAGTTCGACAAGACGCGTATCAATAGTATCAATGATTTTTAAACGTCTTCCTTCACCGAAACGATTCCAAGTATGCGATTGCTTTAACTCCATACCATGTTCTACTGTCTCTTGTAGAAATCGTTTTACTAGCATTTTAAACCTAGCTAGTTCTCGTAAATTACGGGATCTCGCAACTCGGTCACCTGCAGTAGATATATCTCCTAACAATCTTGTTAATTGTTCAGTTTGCAGCTTAGTACCTTGCTTGACGACCATATCTCCAAATCGGTTATTTTGATTATTATTTTGTAGTGGCTCTTTGCGATTTGTATTTAACCCGACGCGTATATCTTGATTAATTTTCAAACTTGTTTCGCCCCCACGATCTTTATCTATTCTCCTCTGCATGATTGTCTTAGGATAACAATTGGTTAAATCCTAATCATGATTCTGTCTTTTAAACAGTGAACCCTAATATTTATAAGGAGGCCCTTTTTTTAAAAATGATGGAATTGCTCGATTGGTAAAACAAAGACAGTGGCTCCTCCTACCTCAACCTCCACAGGGTAAGGAATATAGGAATCAGCATTTCCTCCTAATGGAGAAACTGGCGCAACCATCTGCTCCCGAGCACGACAATTATCCCGAATAATATCTAAAAGTTTGGGTATGAGAGAGTCTTCAGTTCCTATAAGAAACGTCGTATTTCCTGAACGTAAAAATCCTCCTGTGCTCGCTAATTTAGTTGCGCGAAACTGATTTTTCGTTAAAGCATTCGATAAGCGGCTGCTATCCTGATCTTGCACTACAGCTACGACTAACTTCATTCGCACTCACCCCTTTTATAAAATTAACCTAAATAGGTTTCAATATTATTCCTAAACTTTAGCATGTATAAACTTTTAATACTTCCACTATTAATAATCCAACTGAAAATAAAATAATGGATAGTATCATTATATCACATTGTTATAGACAACTTCATGCATTTACTGTATTGCTTTCAATAATAATGACCATACTTCTTCCACAACACTATCAATATCTTGGTCAGCATTCACCATACGTATACGTTCTGGGTAACGCTCAACGAGTAGTAAATATCCTTCATGCACCTTTTGATGAAATGGTAAACTTTCAACATCTAAACGATTTACTTCGCGATTACCCGTTGCATAAATACGAGCTAAACCTACTTCTGGTGCAATATCGAATAATATCGTCATATCAGGTAATTTCTTACCGATAGCAAATTCATTAATAGAAAGCACCTCATCAATACCTATCCCTCTTGCATAACCTTGATAAGCTAAAGAGGAATCGATAAAACGATCACATATCACCAATTTCCCAGCATCTAAAGCAGGTCGAACCTTTTCAAAATAATGCTGGCTTCTTGCTGCAGCATATAACAACGCTTCTGTTCTTTCATCCATTGCTGTATGCGCAGGATTTAAAATAATGGTTCTTATTTTTTCTGCAATTTCAATTCCACCAGGCTCTCTTGTAGCTAGAACATCAATATTTTTTTCGGCTAACCGCTCTGCTATCTTTTGAATGACTGTTGTTTTCCCTGCTCCCTCTGGACCTTCAAATGTTATAAATAAATTGCTATTCATGCTGTTAATTGCCTCCAACTATTTAATGACCTGAATCATTTTTTCTGTTAAACGGTGATTACCTTGAAATGTTGCACCTGCTGCTAGCAGTTCTTCTAATTGACTTAATTTTGCTACTGTTATTCTTTCACCTGGTACTAGCAATGGAATGCCAGGTGGATAAGGAATAATCATACTTGCTGATATTCGTCCTATAGTTCGCATATATGGTAACCATTCTTTATTTAAAGATGCCATCTCATCGAAAGTATAAACAGGCTCTGTCAGTTGTACAAACTTATAAGCTGTTTGAGAAGCCTTGATGTTATCTGTCTTTGCTGCTTCTAATAGCAATGTTACGGCTTCCTTTATTCGCACTCTTATTTCAGCAAATGGATAGGTATGTCCTTGCTTGAGTAATGGTAATATGAATAAAACTTGATTCCTATCAGCAAGCTCCCCATAGACTTGCTTTGCCTCTAGTGCCTCTTGTAATTGAAAGCCACTATAACCTTTGACACGTAAAAGTAATTTGAGAGGATCATCTACCTCAATTACATCCAAAGAGCCTATTGATCGTAGAGCTTCAATCCATTGATTCCTTTTTTCTATTATATATGCACCATCACTCTCCATATATGTCTGTACATAATAGCGAGCATCATCTAGAGACGCTAATAGCACATAAGATGGGCTACTAGATTGTAGCATACGTAAATAGTGATGGATTTTGTCAGCGCCTATTAACTCCGATCTCACGTGCATAAAGGAAGCCATCGTCATTGCAGGTAGTGTTTTGTGCGCTGATTGTACGACAACATCAGCCCCAAGGGACAAAGCAGACGGTTGAAATAAGGAACATGCCTGAAAGTGAGCGCCGTGTGCTTCATCCACCAATACAGGGATCCCCTTTTCATGGCAATAAGTAATTTGTTGCTGTATCTCATTAGAGGTTACCCCATAATAAGTAGGATATGTTAATACAACTGCTTTCGCCTCTGAATAATTTTCTACAGCTTCCTTTAAATCTAGAAAAGTAACATGTGTTGCCGTTAATGTTCGTTCATCCCATATTGGTGACACGAAAATAGGCTTGGCTCCAACAAGTTCGATGGCATGAAAAATAGATTTATGTGCATTCCTTTGAACAATAATAGTATCACCTTTTTGACAAGTAGCATAAATCATTGCTAAATTTCCAACAGTAGAACCACCAACCAAAAAGAAACTTTTCATCGCTCCGTATGTATCAGCTAATAAATGTTCTGCTTCTAAGATCATTTCCTCAGGATAATGCAAATCATCCAGCCCCGATAATTCTGTTACATCATAACGCATAACATCCTTAAATGCTTGTGGAAGGTGAGACAGTTCGCCATGCTTATGGCCTGGGACATGAAAAGAAATATTTTGTTGTTGTCGAAAACGTTCTAATCCCTCTATAATCGGCTTTTTCTTTTGCAAAACAAACACCCATTTTCGTTATATTCTCACCTAATTATACGAGATTATAACGCGATAAAAAAGTCATCTCTCAGCAAGATGCTCTATATTTACAGGTAAAATTATAATTTTTCAATATAATGCCTTACTATTAAAAAAACCGACCATCGCCCCTTCTGCAATAATCGGCTCTCCACCCTTTATAAATGAAACTTTTATTCTTTTGCTACCGTCACGGCCATTTGTCGAACGAGTTGCTCCACCAATTGTGGAACAAATTTTTCTAATACCGGATTCACCATTCCCGATAAAAAACCACTGGCCTTCATTGTTAAGCTACCTGTAAGTTGGAGTGATTCATCTTGATGCTGTTTAATTTCAAATAAGCCATCACCATTTATCGGATCTGATAAGCCAACTAAATCAAATAAGACTTGATGCGGCTCTAAAGATTTCATTTGAAGTTCCACTTTCACAGCTTTTTGAATGATGCCGAAGTCACCTTGAAAGACCCAAATCATATTATTTTCATTTAGCAATTCATGATGCAAATAACCTGGTATTAAAACAGCCCACTTTTCTCTATTTTGAATAAAGCTCTCTAACTTTTCCCTCTGTATATTAATTGCTTCACTAGTATATAGTCCTGTTGCCACTTTATTTCATCCCCCTTGTCCAATCTTTACCATTTAATCTTACCATTTTTTATGCTTACAAAGACAGACAAAAATAAAAACCGCCGAGATATATCTCAGCGGTTACAATTGCCTAGCGACGTCCTACTCTCACAGGGGGAAGCCCCCAACTACCATCGGCGCTAAAGAGCTTAACTTCCGTGTTC